>JAUHWK010000521.1 GCA_030424555.1 bacterium
CGACCCCGAGGTGCATCAGGCCGTTCCGCGTGACGATCTCGGGGATGGGGGCGTGCTCCACGAGCGTGGGGGCGACGGGGTTGTCGAAGTCGAGGTGGGCAACGACCGGCGGGTTGGCCTGCGGACCGGTGTTCTCGGTGAGGTGCGACCGCATGAACATGCCGTTGCCGTTGTTGCCCCAGTTGCGGCCGAGGGTCTCGGGCAGATCCGGCAGGTCACCGCGGGCCTTCGCCTCCATCAGCAGACGCGGCGTGTGGATGGCGCCCGCCGCCATGATCAGGCGGTCGGTCTCCAGGGTCTCGCGGGACAGCACGGCCCCGGTCTCGTCGATGCGCTGGACGTCGACCTGCCACTTGCGCTTGTGACGCCGCACCGCGAGCACCTCCGTCGCCGACTCGATCGTGACGTGGCCCGTGGCCTCGGCCGCGGGCAGGTAGTTGCGGTCCAAGCTCGTCTTGTAGCCGCTGTTGCCCCCGTAGATGAGGTCGGAGACCAGCGCGCTCCGGGTGAGCGTGCCGTCGACCTCGCCGCGGAACGCCGCCCAGTCGCAGGCCTGGTCGATGAAGGCCGTGTCGATCCCGGCCTTGGCCGCCTGGTCCCGCGCGATGCGGGCCGCGAGGTACCAGTCGGTCTCGAACAGATCCTCCGGGACGCGGGTCGCTTCGATCATCGCCCGCACGCGCGGGAAGTAGATCTCGTCGAGCTCGTCGTAGGCGAGGCCCGTGCCGAACACGCGCTCGAAGTTGTCCTTGGTCGGCTGCACGGTCATGCCGCCGTACACCACCGATCCCCCCCCGACGGCCGCCCCGCCGTACACCCGAAGGTGGTCGAACTCGACGACCTCGAGCACCCCAGGCCCCGACTCGATGTCCTGCACCAGGCCGAACACGGCGCCGACGTCCAGCGGCGGCTTGGCCACCTCCTGAAACCAGTGGGCCCGCCAGTCCGGGGTGAGCGAGGTCGAGAAGGTGTCGCCCTCCGGGGTGATCGGCCACCGCAGCCCACGCTCCAGCACGCGGGTCGACACGCCCGCCTGGCCCAGCCGCAGCGCGGCCACCGCCCCCCCAAAGCCCGACCCGATGACGATCGCGTCCCCAGCCGCCTTGCCCATCCCGCAGCCGGGCAAGGCCATCCCCGCGGACGTCAGTCCGACGAGGGTGAGGAAGTGGCGGCGATCCATCTCTCCGAGGCGTCCAGGCATGCGTGCTCCATCGCTGGAGCGGCAGCATGGAGGATGCGACCCGCAGATCAAGCGTCAATGGCTTGAAAACGACTTTAGTACCGCAATTCACGGCGTGGTCTGCGGGTTTTCACCACATAGTGTGTGAATCCTGTTGCACGCCCACCCGCGGGGCGCGCAGCGCATTTCGCAGACCGGCGGTCGCAGATCAGAAGACCTTCTTCTCCTCGACCACCTTGACCTTGTCGCCCTCGGCCTCGATCGGCGCGCCCAAGGAGGCGGCCCAGTCCTTGGCTGCCTTGGCGTCCGCGAGGGGCTCGTCGGAGGTGCGAACCGGCCAGGTGCCAGCGTCGCAGCTGAGCTTGGGCTTGACCCCCCGCAGCGGCGTCTCGACCAGCGGCGCCACCGCCCAGTGGGTCGGAGGCGACTCGACGTAGGTGGTCCAGTGCACCACCGCCTTGCCCTCGCAGCGCTCGACCGCGGCCGCGGCCCAGGTGACGGCGCCATCGGCCCCCACCGCCGCGGGGTACACGCGGGGCAGCAAGCTCGCTGCCATCGCCTCGCGGCCCGCGGTGTACAGCCGATCCGCCACCCGACGGGCCGGCTCGGGATCCACCGCGTTGGCGATCCGAACCAGCGCCTCGGCGAGGGCCTGCTCGGCAGCCGGATCGGCCTTCTCCCGCATGGACTTGGGCTGGATGGCGCGCTGCATCATGTCGAGCACGTTGTTGAGCGGCCCGCCGTCCGCCGCCGCGATCGCCGCCTTCTCCAGCGTCGGCAACGCCTCCGCACCCCGGAGGTCCACCAGTGCGGTGAGCATGGCGTTGTACTGCGCGTTGTACTCGGACTTGGGCGGATCGGTGACGACGCCCTCCATCCAGCCGACCATCTCGTCGGAGCCGCAGGCCGCCATCGCGGGACCCCACGCGCTGAACGCGCTGCCCTTGAGCGCGACGTACGCCGCCTGCAGCATCGTCAGCACCTTGGGCTCGTCGGCGCAGGCCTTGCCGATGCCCTCGGCCAGCGGCGCCCGCTGCTCGTAGGCCAGCTCATCCATTCCCTTCCACAGGTCCGTGAACGCGTCGGCCCGGATGCCCTCGATCGCCAGCGCCTCGAGGGTGTCGAGGGTGCCGGCGTGCTGCATGAAGGTCCACAGCTGCTCGCGGCCGACCTCCGCGTCGCACGCGGCGAGCTGGCGGTAGGCGGAGACGAGGTCGTCGCCCTTGGCGCGCTCCGCCTTCTTCAGCCATCCATCACACCGGCCGGCCTGGGCCTCGGTCGACACACCCATCGCCAACACTGCCGTCAGGACCACTGCACGCATCCACGCCTCCTTCGGCCCGCCGCGGTAACGTCGGTGCCGGCCCCCCAACAAGCGAGCGCCCCGGAATCGTCCGGACCGTGACGCCATGGGACGTCCTGCGACCGCTCCGTAGCGGTTAAGGACGCCGCCTCCGGGAGCCGCGATGCCCCTCGATCTCACCGTGTCCCGCACCCGGTACCCACCGATCGCGCGGGCCGCGAACGCCGCCCTCGGACTCGCCACCCGCACCGGGCTCGTGTCCGATCGGATCGTGCTCGACGACATCCTCGACACCGCGCGCCGACGCACGGGCCTGAAGGACTGGGGCGACGAGCGCTTCCTCGAAGGCGCCTGGCAGGTCGTCAACGATCCCGGCGCGGAGGCGTTCACCCCGCTGGCCCGCACCGTCGTGCGCGAGCTGTGGATCAAGGCCGTCAGCCA
>JAUHWK010000522.1 GCA_030424555.1 bacterium
CGTTCGTCGACAACCTCCCCACCGCCCTCGCCCGAAAGCTCGGCGCCCAGCGGCTGGTGGTGGTCAACGTGCTGCCCGCGATCGACCCTGTGTTCACCCGTCCGCGCGGCATGAAGCGCGTGCAGGCCATGCTCCGCCGGTACGCCCCGTGGTCGCCCGATCGCCAGCCGCTGATCCACGACATCGTGATGCGCGCGTACTTCGTCCCCACCGTGCTCCAGCAGGACGACGCCCGCGCCGAGGCCGACCTGTTCCTGGAGCCGCCCGTGGGCGGATTCGGGTTCTTCGACACGCGGGAGAAGACCGCCGAGGCCGTGGTGCGCGCCGGGTACCACGAGGCACTCCGGGGCCTGCGGATGCTGCGAAGCCGCGCGCCCGGCACCCTCGACCCCTGACAGCCGGGCCCGGTCCGTCCGGTCGCGGTAGGGCCGCCCCGTGGTCTTCAACAGCTACGACTTCCTGATCGGCTTCCTGCCCCCCGTGCTCGCCCTCGCCACCGTGGCGCGGCGGTTCGGCGGGGTGCGCGCGGTCCGGATCGTCCTGCTGCTGGCCAGCCTCGGCTTCTACGCCTGGTACCACCCACCGTACCTGCTGCTGTTGCTGGGCAGCCTCGCGGCCAACCTGTTCGTCGGCCGCCGCCTGATGGATCCAGAGCGGTCCGACCGCACCAAGCGCGCCTGGCTGCGGGCTGGCGTGATCGGCAACGTGCTGCTGCTCGCCTCGTTCAAGTACGAGGTGTTCGTCCGCGACAACGTGGCCGCGCTCACCGGGTGGACCCCGCCGATCCCCGATGTGGCCCTGCCGCTGGCGATCTCGTTCTTCACCTTCCAGCAGATCGGGTACCTGGTCGACGCCCGCAACGGCCGCGTCGAGCCCCACCGCGCGCTCGACTACGGCCTGTTCGTCAGCTTCTTTCCCCAGCTGATCGCGGGCCCGATCGTCCACCACGACGAGCTGCTACCGCAGATCCGGACCATGCCGCGCCCCACCTGGACCGACGCGTTCGTGGGCTGCGCGATGATCGCGATGGGCCTGGGCAAGAAGGTCCTGCTCGCCGACTCCTTGGCCCCGTACACCGACGCGGTGTTCCCCACCGCCAGCCTCTCCGCGATCCCCGCGTTCGCGGACGCCTGGATGGGGATCCTCGCGTTCTTCTTCCAGGTGTACTTCGACTTCTCCGGGTACTCCGACCTCGCGATCGGCCTCGCCCGCCTGTTCGGGTTCCGCCTGCCGGCCAACTTCGACGCGCCGTACCGCACCACCGACATCAACGAGTTCTGGCGACGCTGGCACATCACGCTCAGCCGGTTCCTGTTCGCGTACGTGTACGTCCCGCTCGGCGGCGGACGAGCGGCGTGGTGGCGTCGCGACGCCAACCTGATGGCCACCATGCTGGTCGCGGGCATCTGGCACGGCGCCGCCTGGCACTTCGCCGCCTTTGGCGTGGCCAACGGCGCGATGATGATCCTCCAGCGCTACTGGCGACAGTGGCGCGGCCGTCCTCCCCGCGGGCCACGCGAGCGCGCCGCCGCCCGCCTGCTCACGCTGCTGGGCGTGAACTACGGCTACGTCTACTTCCGGGCCGACTCGTTCGACGCCGCGTTCGCCATGCACGCCGGCGCGCTCGGCCTGGGCGGCGCAGGGTTCGGCACGATCGACCCCTGGGCGTGGACCCTGATCGGGATCAGCATCGTGATCACCCAGTTCCTCCCCACCTCCCAGCGATTCCTGGCGGCCTACGAGCCCGTCCTGTCCGGCGGCATGGCCGACCCCCTGCGCTGGTCCGACCGCTGGTCCATCCGCCCCACCACCCGCTGGGCCATCGCCCTCGGCCTGCTCTTCGCCGCCTGCATCCCCTTCCTCGAGCGGGCCGACGCGTTCATTTACTGGGCATTCTGAGGCAGACCGCGGGGATGTTGGCTGCCCGTCACTCCGCGGGGAGGCGCGGAACGACCGGCGCCGGAAGGACCGAGGCCGCGCTGGATGCCGCGGGGAAAGGAACCCCCGCGTGGGCTTCGGCGACGTCGAGTTCCTCGGCGGTTGCTGGATGCTCCGACGCCATCACCACGGCGCGGAACCACCGGGCGACGGCGTCTCGCATCGCCCGTCCCTCCGTGGTCCCCGTTCGGCTGGCCCAGAACCGCAGCACGGCCTGGCGACGATCCGACCAGGTCGCGAGGGGTGGGCCGCCGTCCAACGCCGAGCCGTCAACCCACAGGCGATCCAGCCGGGTGAGCACACGATCGACCTGCCGCCGATGGTGCTGTGCGAACACCGCCTCGCGATATCGCCGGAGGGCGGGTGCAACGGCCGCCAGCGCCGTGCTCTGGACCGCCCGAACCTTGGCTGGACCTGCCAAGCGTACCACCACATCGACATCCTCCAAGCGGGGCCCGCCGGGGCGTCGGACGGGGGTTGCACCATCGGGACGTCCAAGGGTCTGGCCAGGCTCGTAGGCGACCGCTCGCCCCTGGGGTGTGCTGAGCGTCAGCGCGGGCACGCGGGCCTCCACGTCTCCCGAGGCCGACACGAGAAGCCGACCCATCCACCGCGAGGGGCCCCGAAACACCAGCGTTCCTCGGCGCGTGCGGGCCAGGCGCCATCCGTGCTCCCCGAACCGTTCGATCACGCCTTGCCGCGCGATGGCCACCTCGGAGTCGCCGATCACCACCACCTCCATCGGTGACGAGGGCTCGGAGGCCTGGCCGGCGAGAGACCAGAAGAGGACGAGAAGACACCATCCCAAGGTGGCGTTCGTGGCCACACTGCGGATCCCGCGGGGACCGTACCGTGTGCCGTTCGCCATGCGATCTCCCGTGCAGCACCGTCGACCATCGTACTCCATCGCTGGAATGTTCACGGGTCGAGGCCGGCTGCCCGCGACCGATGGATGCCCGCGCGGAGCCGACCTC
>JAUHWK010000523.1 GCA_030424555.1 bacterium
CCAGTCGGTGTGGTGGTGCTTGATGTCCCAGAACTGGGACAAGCTGGCGGAGCACCTGGTCGACCTCCCCGGCGCGCCCGAGCGCACGCATGAGGAGAAGGTCGCGATGCTGCAGGACCGCGTCCGCCGCCGGGTGGGCGACGTCAAGGGCCTCACCCAGCTGGCCGAGCCGCCGCCCCAGGCGATGGCCGCCAAGTAGGTCAGTCGTCCTCGATCACGAGGAAGGCGTCGAGATCGTCCAGCGGATCGGCGGGCCGCGGTGCGGGATCCCGGGGCGCGGAGCGAGGGGCTTGCGCGGGGGGCCCTGCGCCGTCTGACCCCTTGTTCTTGCGCTTGCGTCGGCGCTTCTTCTTGCTGTCCGACGGGGGGAGGGGGGCTGGCGGGGGCGCTGTGACGGCGGGGCGCTCGAACTTCTTCTTGCGCTTGATGCCCGCGGCTTCTCGCCGACGGTCGGCCTCGCGCTCCAGCTCCTCCATCTCGGCGAGCAGGGAGTTCACCTGGGCCTTGCGGGTGTCCTTGGGGGCCCGGCCGGTGAGCTTGCTGTCGACCCGGAGCTGGTTCTTCTCGTACAGCGCCCAGACCTCTTCGCCGTAGCGGACCTTCTTCAGGCGCGAGCTGAACCGGGCGAGGAAGCTGCTGACGTTGCGCACGTCGCGGACGAACAGCTTGCGGGCGTTGTTGTTGAACGCGGGATCGGTGGCCTGGGGCAGGTCGATGATCACGGGCCCGTCGGGCCCCATCAGCACGTTGAAGTCCGACAGGTCCCCGTGGACCACCCCGGCGAGCAGCATGCGGATCATGTCTCGGAGCAGGGTCTCGAACACCTGCTCGGCCTCGTCCTGATCGAGGGTGACGTCGACCAGGCGGGGGGCGGGGGCGCCATCCTCCCCGACGATCAGCTCCATCACCAGCACGCCGTCCACGAACGCCAGGGGGGTGGGGACGCGCACGCCGGCATCATGGCAGCGGTGGATCGCGTCGACCTCGGCCGCCCGCCACGCGGCCTCGACCTGCTCGCGCCCGAACTTGGAGCGCTTGGCCATCGCACGCTGGCTGCGGGAGTTGCGGACCTTGCGGCCCTCCGTGTAGTCGGCCCGGTGCTTGAACGAGCGCTGCGACGCCTCCTTGTAGACCTTGGCGACCGCGAGCCCGTCGTCGGTGTCGACCAGGTAGACCGCCGCTTCCTTGCCGCTCATCAGCGGACGAAGGACAGCGTTGATCACGCCGACGTCGAGCAGGGGCTGGAGACGGTCCGGGATGCGCACGGAGGCCTCAGGTAGGGAATCGGGGCCTTAATCAGACCATGCGCGAGCGGCAGGCGTGGGATCGCGCGCGGGTCGTCCCGTGGGGAACGGTACCGACGTCTGGCGGACGATCGATGACGGGGCTGCGGGATGGGTGCGCTACGCTACCGGCGGAGGTGGTCTTGCGACGCGCGCTCACGACAACCCTGATGACCCTCGGGCTGGCCGGTGCCGTGGCGCCCACCGAGGCCCACGCGGCGCCCGAGCCCTACCCGCGCAACCTGCTGGGCCGGGAGGTGGTGCGATCGGGGTTCCACTTCCAGTTCGTGATCGGCTTTGGCGGAGGGCCGGACACCGAGGGCATCTACCACGCGATGGAGATCGGCGGAACCTTCCACAACGGGATGACGCTCGCGCTGTTGCACACGTTCATCCAGAACAAGAAGGTGTTCCGAGACAAGGGCGGGCCCGATCTGATCGGAGGGTGGCTGGTCGAGTTCAAGACCCCGATCCACTACCCGGAGATCGTCGCCAAGATCGCGATCGGCCCGGGCGGAAAGCACATCCAGGGCAAGCCGCTCAAGGCCGTGTGGGGACCGACCTGGGCGTATGGCCTCGACTTCCACGTCCCCGTCACCCGCGGAACCGGTCCCACCTTGTCCTTCCAGGGCCTGCACACGGTGGTGGAGGGAACCCACCACGTCGGGTTCGGCGGCGGGCTCGGCTACACGGTGTTCTGAGGCGGTCTTCCGCCATGCCCTACGCGATCGCGTCGACCTGGGACGTGCAGGCCGGGCACCGGGTCGCCTCGCGGTGGATGTTGGTCTTGCACGCCGGACAGGCGCGGGTGTTCGGCGCGGGGGGAGAGTCCGGCCGGCGCAGGTTGGCGATCCAGCGGACCGCGAGGAACAGCACGAGGGCGACGATGAAGAACGAGATCGTCTGGTTGACGAACAGGCCCCACCGCATCGTCACCGCCCCCGCCGCGTTGGCCTGCGCGAGCGACAGGTAGGGGCCGCCGGGGGAGCCCTCTGCGAGCACCAGGAACTGGTCGGCGAAGTCGATTCCTCCGGTGGCCATCCCGATCGGGGGCATCAGGATGTCGTCGACGAGGGACTGCACGACGCTCGTGAACGCCGCGCCGATCATGATGCCCACCGCCATGTCGACCACGTTGCCCTTGACCGCGAACTCCTGGAAGTCCTTCCAGAACGACATGGACACCTCCTGCGGGAGGCTAATCGGTCGGCGGGTCCGACCTAGGCCATGCCAGGCCCCCCAGCGCGCCTTCGTGGTGGGACGGGCGCAGGGTGAGGTGCGACCACGGCGCCCCTGCGGGGATCGGGACCGTGCGGGGCTGGACGGTGGTGGCGGGGTCTTCGATCGTGCCGTGGGCGACGACGGCGCCCTCGAGAAACGCTGTCCAGGACCAGGCCACGCCCGACGACAGGCCAAGCGTGACGGGTCCGCGCGCACCGGCGGCCTCGACCCGGACACCACAGGCGATCCGGTGCAGGACATCGTGCTGGTCCGGTGGGTGATCGGGGTGGATCGGGCCGAGCTGGGTGGCATCGACCTGGACGCACGGCGTGTCGTGGTCGTCGGCCGCCTGCCGCGTCACCTGCTCGTCCACCGAGAGAAAGCCGGGCGCGGACACGTTGAGGCGCC
>JAUHWK010000524.1 GCA_030424555.1 bacterium
GACCGCGTCCAGGAACGGGCCCGGCGTGTCGACGTGGGCGAAGTGGGAGCTGTCGTCGAGCCAGGTGATCGGCACGCCGGGCAGCAGCTTCGCGAGGCGTCGACCCACCGAGGGCGGCACCATCGGGTCGGTGGTCGCGTACAGGAGGTGGATCGGCACCGGGAACGGCTCCCCATCCTGCCGTCGCCACGCCAACGCCCGCTCGAACGCCGCCATCGTCCGGGCATCCAGCCCGTCCCGCAACCAGCTCGCGAACCCGGCCCGCCCCGCCCGTGTGGACAGCGGCTGTCCGTACACCGACGCCTCCTCCAGGCTCTTGAGGGACTCGTCCCGGTAGTGGACGTTGGCGTGGACCCAGCGCGTCGGGCTCACCGAGACCAGGCCCCCCAGCACCCACGAGGCCAAGGGAAGGCGCATCGCCACGTGCAACGCGCGCATCCGCGGGGTCACGACGCCGGGTGCGTGGACCACCAGCAGGGAGCCGAGGGCGTCGGGATCCATCAGCGCCAGGTGCATCCCCAGGTAGCCCCCCATGGAGTTTCCGATCACCGGCGCCCCACGCGCGCCTGCGGCGTGGAGGAACACGCCCAGCCACTCCGCCAGGGCTGGGGCCGACATGCGCCCCTGGGCCACCGTCTCCCCCGCACCCGGGAGGTCGGGGATGATCACCCGGTGAGAGGACGACAGCGCCTCCACCACGTACCGCCAGGAGTAGCCCGAGGTCATCAGGCCGTGAACCAACACCAGCGGCGGTCCCTCGCCGACCTCTCGCACCGCGACGTCGGTCGAACCCAGCAGCCCGCTGACGACGGGCAAGCGATACACCGGCAGCGTCATCCAGGGGTGGGGCTGCCGCGGAAGGGCGGGGAGGTCGGCAAACCGACCCTGGGTAAACGGCGCAGACGGCACGGTGGCACGTGGGGCCATGGACCCTCCCGGTGCCGTCCGGTAGCATGGCGCGTCCCCCTCGGAGGACCGATGCGACCGCTCCTCGCCGTCCTCTCCCTCGGCGCGTGCACCGCCAGCCCCTCAGGCCCGGCGGACACCGACACCGATGGGTCTCCTCCCGTGTCCGCGATCGCCACCGCCGGCGCGCCAGGGCCGTACCGCGCGGGCTTCCGCGTCTCCTCGCTGGACACCGAGGCGGTCGACGGCACCCCGACGACGCTGCGGATGACGCTGTGGTACCCGACCCAGGACGCCGACGGTCCCCAGGCCGCGTACCTGCACGACAGCAAGCCCGCGCCCGGCGTCCTGGCCGATCCCACCCCGATCGACGGCCCCCTCCCTCTGGCGGTGTTCAGCCACGGCGCGGCCGTGTACGCCGAGGTCTCAGGAGGCCTCATGGCCCACCTCGCCTCCCACGGCTGGCTCGTCGCCGCGGTCGACCACGCGCCTGACGTCTTTCCCGGCCTCACCGCCCGCACCAACCCGATCTACCTGCGCCGGCCCCGCGACATCACGGCACTGCTCGACCACGTCCTCGACGGCGCGGAGCCCGGCCTCACCGCCGATCCCGATCGCATCCTCGGCATCGGCCACAGCTTCGGCGGGTACACCATGCTGGTCCTCGCCGGCGCCGTGTGGGACATGGACACCTGGGCCGCCGCGTGCGGATCAGGCGACGACGACCTGTTCTGCGACGACTGGGATCCGGCACGCGAGGCCGCGTTCCGAGCGGGCGCCGAGGACGACCGGGTCCAGTCCGTGGTGGTGATGAGCGGGGGAGACCATCGCCTGTTCGGCGCCGCCGGCCTCGCCACCGTCGACGTCCCGGTCCTACACCTCACGGGGGCGTTGGACGACCAGGTGCCCAACGATCCCATCGGGGACCGCCTCTGGGCCGACCTCCCCGACGTCGGCACCCCGGGCCACGTCCGCGTCGATGCCGCGCACGGCGACCACACCACCTTCACCGACTTCGCCGGCGTCGGCGGATCCCCCGGCGCCTCGCCCGACGGCCTGGACACCGAGACCGCAACCCAGATCGGCCGTACCCTGCTCGCCGGATGGACCGCGTGGCGGATCGACGGCGACGACGATGCCGCCGTCGTGTTCGACGACCCCCCCTTCCACGACGACCTCACGATCGCGCGCTGAGGCGGGGTCCGCCCGTCAGCGGGTGAACGGGCTGGCGTCGGTGGCGGTGTCGCCCTTGGTCCACTCGGCGTCGGTCCAGGTGGGGTTTCCCTGCGTGACGCCCACGTCGCGGGTCCAGACGCTGTCCTCCCCGTTCCAGTCGTCACCCTGGCCGGGCTGCTCGCCGATCACCCCGTAGGCATCGACGATCTGGTCCTGGGCGTCCCGCAAGATCACCGCGTCGTTGCCCCCGAACGCCAGCTGCGGGCTGGTCAGGTCGCCGGCCTGCCCGAACTCCCCGGAGAACCAGCTCGCGCCCTGCGAGCTGTCGTTGACGACCACCACGTGCGCGCCCGACCCGATCGACCCGGACAGGGCCACGGACCCACCGATCGCGCTGCCGTCGGCCGCGCTGTACACGTCGAGCGTCCACCCCGACAGCGACACCCCGGCCGTCGACGCGTTGAACAGCGACACGTACTTGCGAACCCCCGGCGAGCCCTCGTACACCTCGACGATCAAGACCGTGCCGCCCGCCGCCGTGTGCGTCCCCCCGCCGCTGCCCGTGTCCCCGGTGTCCCCGGTGTCCGAGGTGTCGCCGGTGTCTCCGCCGCTGCTGGTGTCGGACGTGTCGCCCGTGGTTCCGGAGTCGTCACCGCCCTCTGCGTCCGTGTCGTCCGCGCCCGGCTCGTCGGAGTCGCCCACGAACCCGTCGAAGGTGTCCTCGTCATCCACCGTGCCCGAGCCGGTGTCGCTGTCGCGCAGACCGGACCCATCCCCCAGCGCGTCGAGGCCGTCGCACCCGGCGAGCAACACGCACGCACAGC
>JAUHWK010000525.1 GCA_030424555.1 bacterium
CTCGCCGCCGAAGACGTCGAGGCAGGCAGCGTGACCCTGCGCGGCACCGTCGACCCCAACGGGGGCGATGCGGGCGCCTGGTTCCGCTGGTCCGCGCTGGCCCCGGTCGACTGTGACGACAGCTTCGGCACCCGCGCCCCGGTGGGCGCGGAGATCTCGGTGGGCAGCGGCGACGACCCGGTCGCGATCCAGGAGGGCCTGTCGGGCCTGTCCCCCGCCACCACGTACACGTACTGCGCCATCGCCACCAACCTCGCCGGCACCACGTTCGGCGAGCTGCGCACCGTCACCACGTCGGCCGCCGCCCCCACCGTCACCACGGATCCCGCGTCCGAGGTCGGCGCCGGGGCGGCCACCCTGCACGGCACCGCGACGCCCAACGGCGCGGCCACCGGTGCGTGGTTCCGCTACGGCACCACCGATCCAGGGGACTGCGACGACACCTACGGCACGCGCGTGCCCGCCTCGGGTTCGTTCGCCCTCGGCGATGGCATCGGCCCCGCCACGTTCTCCGAGCCGATCACCGGCCTGACCAACGGGGTCCCCCACTACGCCTGCGCGTTCGCGATCAACGCCTACGGGCTCGCGGTGGGCGAGGTCGTCACCTTCACGCCGGATGCCACGGCCCCCACCGTGTTCACCGACGACGCGTTCGACATCACCGCCACCGCGGCCACGCTCGCCGGGGAGGCCACGCCCCACGGCAGCGCCACCACCGGGTGGTTCCGCTACGGCGACGCCGATCCGGTCACGTGCGACGGCGCGTTCGGCACCCGGCTTCCCGCCACGGGTGGGGTGTCGCTGGGCAGTGGCGCCGTGGCGGTCGCGTTTGAAGACGACGCCACCGCCCTGCTCCCCGCGGCGACCTACTGGTTCTGTGCGGCCGCCGACAACGCCGGTGGCGTCACCTACGGCAGCGTCGCGTCGTTCTCGACCGATGCCGCGCCGCCCGAGGTCACCACCCGTACCCCCGACGCCACGGCCGACCTCGTCACCCTTCGCGGCGGCGCAAACCCCCAGGGCACCGCCTCCGAGGGATGGTTCCGGGTGGACGCCACCGACCCGGGCGGATGCGACGACACGTTCGGTCAACGCGTCCCCGCCACCGGCACCACCGCCCTGGGCGATGGCCGGACCGAGGCCGCGTTCAGCGAGGATCTCCCCCTCGCGGCTGGCACCTGGTTCGTCTGCGCGCTGGCGGAGAACGCGGCCGGCGTCGGCACCGGCGAGGTCGTGACGTTCGTCGTCCCCGAGGCCGGCGACACCGACGACACCGGCACGACCGACACCAGCGAGGACACCGACGAGCCCGACACCGGCACCGACAGCGGCCTGGGCGACACCGACGACACCGACGGCGACCCCAAGGTCACCCCGTCCTGTCAGGGCTGTGCTGCGGGCGGTGCGCCGCCCTGGTCCGGCGTCCTGCTCCTCGTCACCCTGGCGTGGGTGCGCCGGCGGCCCTCGGCGCGCGCGTGAGGGCCCGCTCCGGCCTGGTCTGGGCGTGCGCGGGCCTGCTGGTCGGCTGCGCCCAGCCGTTCGAGTGCGGAGGCAAGGCCATGCACACGATCCCCGGCACCGCGGTGTGCGATGGGGTGGTGGACTGCTGGGGCGGCCAGGACGAGCGGGTCGACGGGTGCACCACCGCCTTGGCGTTCTGCAGCCAGCCTGAGCCCCAGGCCATCCTGGCCGGGCGGGTGTGCGACGACGTCGAGGACTGTGGGGACGGCGCCGACGAGGCGGACTGCGGTGGGGCGTGAGGTCCTGACCTCCGATTGACACAATCCATGCAACACCCTACGTTGCATACATGAGTACCCGAAAGACCCAGCACACGGGGCGGCCCGCCGCCAGCCTCCGCACCGTCCGCGAGGACGTGGTCCAGCTTGCCCAGGCGCGCCGCGATCTCGCCACCGCGCTGCTCGCCCTGGCCGACCGCGACGCCGACGTGGGCCGGGCCGAGGTCCTCCGCCGGATCGCCCTCGACGAGGCCCAGCTGGCCGACAGCCTCGACGCGTTCGCCCGATCCACCACCCCCCACCTCAACGCGTGGCTGCAGATCCCCCAGGGCCGACCGGTGGCCATCGCCCCGTGCGAGCCCTCACTGCCCGCCATCCTTCGCTGGGCGGCCGAGTACGATGAGGACGTGGTGCGCCGCTGGAAGACCTTGGACCGCCCCCTCACCCCCCGCGCGATCCGGGAGCTGGCGCGCCAGATGGTCGACATGCACCACCGCCGCGCCCGGGCCCGCGCCTACGCCGCCCGGAGGCTGTCATGACGCACCCTGACCCCACCCCCGAGCCCGTCGAGCCCGTCGACGACACCGAGGCCGTCACGTCCGACCAGGACGGCGCGCCCGAGGACGTGGATCCCGACGAGGACCGACGGGTCGAGCAAGCGGGCCGCGAGTCCTTCCCCGCCTCCGACGCCCCCTCGTTCAATCCCGGGACCGCCTGACCGCCGCAGGACCGTCGGATGCCCACAGCGCGCGGGCCAGCACGAGGTGACCCGCCACCGCCCCCGCGACGCACACCGGCACGATCCAGGTCACCGGTGCATCGAACGCAACCATCATGAACGGGACCGCCTCCCCCGCGTAGAACGGCCCAGGCGTGGCCGGGAACGAGGTGAGCGCGATGTTCACCAGCATGCCGAGCCCCAGCGCCTCGAACGCCCACCACGCGGCCACGGGGACCTTCCGTTCGCCCACCCACCACGACCAGGCGACGAGCCCGATGGCGGCCAGCGCGGCCATCACGTCCAGGTTGCGACCGTCCCAGGTCATCTCGACGGGGATCGCTCCCCGTGTGTGCCAGCGATGCAGCACGACCTCTAGTGGGAGCCGGAAGACCTGGAACCCTGCCAGGGCCGTCCAGGACAGCCCCCGGGCGAGCCGAGCGCCCA
>JAUHWK010000526.1 GCA_030424555.1 bacterium
AGCAAGCAGCCCGCGCCTGGTTCGGTCGGTCCGCCGAGCACCTCACCTTGGCCCAGTCCGCCACGATCGTGGGCGCCATCGCCAGCCCCAACGCCTGGTCTCCCCTCCGCGACCACGAGGCCGCCCTCCGGCGACGCAACGCCGTGCTCACCCGCATGGTCGACATCGGCGCCCTCACCCACGCCGAGGCCGACACCGCGCGAGACGAGCCCCTCACCACGCTGGCAGCCCCGCCCACCGCCTCATGGCGCCTCCCGTGGGCGGTCGATGCCATCCTCCAGCGCCTCGACGCCGGTGCAGAGGACGCCCCCGGGACGGGCGGCCACGTCCACAGCACGATCCAGCCCCACTGGCAGCGCGCCGCCACCCAGGCGGTCGGTCAGGCGCTGGCGGCGCTCGCACAGGACGAACCGGAGGCGTCCGACGCCCAGGCCGCGATGATCGCCGTCGACGCCCACACGGGCGCGGTGCTCGCGATCGTGGGGGGCCGCGACTACGCCGACAGCCCCTTCCCCCGTGCGCTGCGGGCTCGTCGGCAGGCAGGCTCCACCGTCAAGCCGCTCACCTTGCTCGCAGCGATGGCGCGTGACCCCGCCCTCGGTCCCGCCACGCCCGTCGACGACACGCCACTCACGATCGCCACCGACAGCGGCCCATGGCGTCCGGCCAACGTCGACCGGACCTTCCGCGGCACCATCCCGCTTCGGGAGGCCATCGCGGCGAGCCGCAACCTGCCGGCGGTCCGCCTGGCCCAGCAGGTTGGGTGGCGCGCCCTCCGCGACACCTTGCACGAGGCCGGCCTGTCTGGCGCCACCACGTACCCCTCCACGTCCCTGGGCGCGTTCGAGACCACCGCGTGGGAGATGGCCGGCGCGTACACGGCGTTCCCGGGCCGCGGCACCGCAGTGCGGCCACAGCTCGTCACCCGAGTCCAAGGCACCGAGGGCGCGGGACGAACCCCCAAGCCGGCCACCCACCGCCTCGCCGACTCCACCACCACCGCCCTCGCCACCTCCATCCTCGAGGCCGTCGTCACCGAGGGCACCGCCAAGCGTCTCGGCGCCTACGGGATCGTCGGTCCGCTCGGCGGCAAGACCGGCACCAGCGACGAAGGCCGCGATGCCTGGTTCGTCGGGTTCGACGGCCGGGTCGTGGTGGCGGTGTGGGTCGGGCGCGACAAGGGGCCGCCCCTGGGTCTCGGCGGCAGCCGCGCCGCGTTGCCCGTGTTCGCCCACTTCGCCAAGGCGGTCGGCCTGCCCCGCACGCGCTTGCCTGGCGATCCATCCCTCGAAGCGATCACGGTCTGCCGCGCCACCGGCCTGCTGCCCTGCCCCGACTGCGAGGAGACCACCACGAGCTGGTTCCGCCGAGGCCAGGCACCCGACGGCACCGGTCCCTGCGGCCCCACCCAACGTGCCCCCCGCCTGCAGCTGCCCGACATCCCCGACGAGATCGAGGCGATCGACGATCCCAAGGCCCGACGGCAGGCGCGGCGTGCCTACCGACGGGAGCTTCGCCAGGGCGATCCCGTGTCGCCCAAGCTGCTCTCGGACGACCCACCGTCCCCCTGACGCCTGTGCGCCGCACGGCCGCGGATCAGGCGGTGGACGCACGACACCGGGGTGGGGAGAAGCTCAAGGTCCGGCGGGGCGCGCCGCGAGCCGGGCCGCTGCCCTCACCCGCGCTCAGGCGCGGGCGCGCGCGACCGCGGCGACCACGCCATCCACCGTGAACCCGAACCGCTCGGCCAGCTCCTTGGCCGGCGCCGAGGCGCCGAACCGGTCGAGCCCGACGAAGGCCGACCGCTCGGTGCCGATCACGCGCTCCCAGCCCCAGGTCCGGCCTGCCTCGATCGCCACCCGCGGAACCCCAGGGGGCAGGCAGGCGTTGCGCACGGCGGGCGGCTGCTCCAGGAAGGTCTCGACGCTCGGCATGCTGACGACCTGCGCCGACACCCCTTGCTCCGCGAGGACAGCGTGCGCCTTCATGGCGAGCGCGACCTCGGACCCCGTGGCGACGAGCACCACGTCGAGCGGGCCACTGGACCCCAAGAGCACGTAGCCGCCCTGCTGGACATGCTCGGCCGGAGCGAGCGCGTCGCGATCCAGGACCGGCAGGCCCTGGCGGGTGAGCACGATGGCGGTGGGGCCGTCACGTCGCGCGAGGGCCGCCTTCCAGGCTTCCACCGTCTCCGTGGCATCGGCCGGCCGCCAGGTGACCAGGTCGGGGATGCCACGCATCGCGAACAGCGTCTCGACCGGCTGGTGGGTCGGGCCGTCCTCGCCGAGGAAGATCGAGTCGTGCGTGTACACGAAGATCGAGCCCACCCCCATCAGCGCCGCCAGGCGCACCGCGGGACGCATGTAGTCGTGGAACATCAGGAACGTGGCGCCGTAGGGAATGACGCCACCGTGCAGCGCCATGCCGTTGAGCGCCGCGCCCATCGCGTGCTCCCGCACGCCGAAGTGGATGCTCCCCGCGCCCGCAAACCCATCCGGGCGCAGCGAGGGACGACCGATCGCCACCCCGTTGCTGCCCGCGAGGTCGGCGCTGCCGCCGAGCACGTGGGGGTGGGCGGCGGTGATCGCCTTGAGCACAGACGCGCTCGCCTTGCGGGTGGCGATGGAGGTGCCGGCCTCGAACGCAGGCCAGGACACCGCATCGACGAGGGTGGCCGGGTCCGCATCCAGCGCGTCGAGGTACGCCTCGCGGTTGGGATGGGCCGCCACGCGCGCCTCCCACGCCGCACGGGCCTCTGCACCACCATGGGCGCGCAGCGCATCGCACGCCGCCTGCGGCACGACGAAGGTGGCCTCGGGGTCGAGGCCGAGCTTGGCCTTGACCGCCGCCACGTCCTCTCCGCCCAGCGGCGCGCCGTGGGTGGCCGAGGTCCCTTCCTTGGT
>JAUHWK010000053.1 GCA_030424555.1 bacterium
CTCCTTCAGGCGTGCTTGCCAGGCATGGGCCTCCGCGGTCGGGGGCGGACGATCGTCGGGGGGATCGGGGGGCAGGTCCAGCGCGTCGAGCAGGGCCTGTGGGGGACGGCGGGGGGCGGGCGCCTCGTCCGCGTCGACAACCGGGCGCACGGCCGACCCGTCGGCTGACGGGGTGGGGGCCGCGTCGTGGCGCCCCGCCGCTTCCTGGGGCGATCGGTCGTGGGTTCGTTCGGCGTCTGGCAAGACCTCTGCAGGGGCCATCGCCCACCATCCGACGACGCCGAGCCCGATCGCGGCGAGGGCGACCGCACCGATCGCCACCGGGGGCGTGGTCGTCCGCTGGCTCACCGGGCCTCCAGTCGAGCGCCGTTCATGCCCCCCGCGGTGGGGTCCGACAAGCTGGACGGCGCGATCCGCGTCGGGTACAACCGGGGGCATCCGGGATCGATCGAGGATCAACCCGGTGGATCCGCCGATCGCCTCGCCGGATCCAACGATCGGAAACCCAGGAGCGACGCCCATGACCGATCGACGGACGATCCGCGGAGGACGCCCATGAAGCCGCTTCTGAAGTGGGCTGGTGGCAAGCACAAGCTGGCCGCCACCATCGCGGAGGCCTTCGACGGCCCCTCCAAGGGGACCTGGGTCGAGCCATTCTTGGGTTCTGGCGCGGTGTTCTTGCACGGGCGTGCAGAGGGCCACATCGTCGGGGAAGCGATCCTCGCCGACCTCAACCCCAAGCTGATCGCGTTTCACACCGCGATCCGGGACGCGGTCGACGACGTCCTCGCCGAGGTGGAGGCGCTCCCCAAGGAGGACTGGCGCGACCGCTACTACGCGGTCCGCGAGGACTTCAACAACGGCCCTTGGTACGGTCCCGCCCACGCGGCCCGCCTGCTGTGGCTGAACCGGGCAGGCTTCAACGGCCTGTACCGGGAGAACCGGCAGGGCCGGTACAACGTTCCCCGCGGTTCGTACAAGACGGTCCGCATTCCCGCAGAAGACCACCTCCGGGCTGTCGCGAAGGCGTTGGAGGGCACCGAGCTGATCGCTGGGGGCTTTGAGGAGGTCATGCGGAGGGCGGGTCGTGGAGACCAGGTCTACTGCGACCCGCCCTATGTCCCCCTCAACCGCTCCGCAGACTTCACCGCCTACTGCAACGGGGGCTTCGACATGGCCGCCCAGCGCGATCTGGCGTTGGAGGCGATGCGGGCCGCGTTCCGTGGGGCCACCGTGGTCCTGTCGAACCACGATCTTCCGGTGGTCCGTGAGCAGCTGTACCGGTCCAGCGAAGGGTTCGTGATCAAGGCCCGGCCGGCGGTCGGGCGCTCGATCAGCCGCTCGGTGGTCAGTCGAAAGCCGATCCACGAGGTGATCGCGCGCGTCGGGCCGCTCCGCCACGTCGCCTGATCCACGGGGGGCGAGAATCCCTCACGAAGGACTCGACATCCCGGCGGGCGTGCCGAGATAGGGCGCTCCGACGGAGGTCCTGATGTCCGAGCCGATCGCCCCCGACGCATCCCCGAACCCCGGTGTTCCCGCGAGTGGTCCACCGGGCGGTTCGGCCCCTGGCCCGGTGCCCCGTCCCACGCCCCGTCCCGCGGGTGGTGGGCGCATCGTGCTGGCGTTGGTGCTGTTCACGGTGTTCCTGTTCGTCGGCAGCGGCGGCCTGTTGTGGTGGGCCACGTCGCGACAGGACACCGGCACGGTCGGCGATGGCTCCTGGCTGCACGTACGGCTGTCGGGGGAGCTGGTCGACGCCCCCGCCGAGCCGGGTCCCTTCGATCCGCCCGACGCGATCGACCCGACCGCCACCGAGCTGGCCCGTGCCATCCGCATGAGCGCGCACGACGATCGGATCGAGGGCCTGTACCTGGACATCGGACCGGTCGGCGGCGGGCTCACCCTGTTCGAGGAGATCCGAGAGGCGGTCGACGACTTCCGGGCCGCGGGCAAGCCCTGCGTGGCCTACGCCGAGAGCGCCATCGACAACGCGTCGTACATGCTCGCCTCGGGCTGTGACACGGTCGTGATGCACCCGACCGGGGTCGCGGTGGTCGACGGCATGCGGCTGGCCGTCACCTACTACCGAGACACCCTCGATCAGCTTGGCATCGTCCCCGAGATCGAGCACGTCGGCGACTACAAGAGCGCGGTGGAGCCGTTCGAGCGCACCGGCCCGAGCGATGCGGCGGCCGAGGCTTACGAGGGCATGCTCGACGCGCTGTACGAGGAGCTTGTCGGGCGGATCGCCGAGGGCCGCGGCCTGGCGCCGGAGCAGGTGCGGGCGTGGATCGACGACCCGGTGATGGACCCCCAGAGCCTGCTGATGCGGGGGCAGATCGATGGGCTGGCGTACCCCCGCACGGTCAAGGCGCGGGTGCATCGGGTCCCGGAGGAGGGCGTCGCCGTGCTCGAGGGGCACCTCGGGCCTGACGAGGACGAGGCCAAGCTCACCAAGGTCTCCGAAGTGCTCAAGGGCCTGCGAGCCAAGGGCGCGTCCGGTCCAGGGATCGCCGTGGTGCACGCGTCGGGCTCCATCATGCCTGGCAACGACCAGCCCTCCTTGTTCGGCGACGACGGCACCCTCACGGACGGCGAGCTCGTCGGGATGCTGGAGGAGGTCCTGGAGGACGACGCGGTCAAGGCGGTGGTCCTGCGGGTCGACAGCCCCGGAGGCTCGGCGCTCGCCAGCATGAACATGCGCGACGCCATCCTGCGGGTGCAGGACGCCGGCAAGCCGGTGGTGATCTCCATGGCCCGGTACGCGGCCAGCGGGGGCTACCTGATCAGCGCAGATGCCGACTGGATCGTCGCTCAGCCCACCACGATCACTGGGAGCATCGGCGTGTTCGGGACCCGGTTCGCGATGGACGGCCTGTGGGAGAAGATGGGGATGCACGTGCACGCGTTCCAGCGTGGCGAGGAGGCCGGTCTGCTGGCCGCCACCGCCTACACCGACGCCCAGCGGGAGACGTTCCGCGGCTACATCGCGTTCTTCTACGAGGAGTTCGTGTCGCTGGTCGCCCAAGGGCGCTCGATGGAGCCCTCTGCGGTCGAGGAGCACGCCCAGGGCCGGGTGTGGACCGGCCGTCAGGCACTGGACCGCGGGCTGGTCGACGAGATCGGTGGCCTGGAGGTCGCCATCGACAAGGCGCGGGACCTCGGTGGGCTCGTGGAAGCGCAGGAGGCCGTGTACCAGTGGCCCCGCCGCAAGACCTTCTTCGAGCGCCTGATCGAGGAGTTCGAGGGGGGCGCGTCGGCGCGCCTCGATCTGGGTGCGGCGGCGGCGCAGGCCGTGGTCGACAGCCTCCCGGCCGGCGTGCAGGCCGAGCTGGCCACCCTCGAGGCGGTGGCAGGGCAGGGTCCCGCGGTGTTCGCCTGGCTTCCCGGGGCCCCGAGGGCGCAGTGAGTCAGACCGGCTCCGCGGGCTGCCGCGGGGCCGGATCGCAGGCCGGTGGGGCCGTGCGCGGCTGCACCGACTGCCGAGACGCGTCCTAGGTCCACGCACACAGCGTCACGGACCGACGGGAACCAATCCGAGCGTGCGACGCGCTCAGCGGGTCTTGGCGGCGCCGCCAGTGACCGAGGAGATCTGGGGCGGGATGCACGACAGCGAGTTGTCCGTGCGGACGTTGCAGTCGTACTTGCCGGGCACCAGCGCCAGGGTGACGCCCTCGATGCGCTCGCCGTCCTTGAGGGCCGTGAGCTTGCAGGGCCCCGCCTTGAAGTTGCGGACGTAGCAGAGGTTGTCGCAGGGCGTGGTGGGCTTGTCGCGGCAGGTGACCGCGGGGCTGCTGCCGTCGTGGAACACGAACTTGGCGGCGTAGACCTCGTGGTCGCCAAACACCAAGGCCTGATCGGGGGCGCCGCCGTCGAGCGTGCGGCCGGGGGTGACGCCCGAGGCGAACACGAGATCCGTGGAGCCCGACCCGTGGAACGCCGGGCTCTGGGGCTTTCCGTCGAACCGGGTGGTCAGGTAGTCCTGCAGCTCGGAGAACGTGATGTCCTTGTTGCCGTCGGCGTCGGCCGCACCGCTGATCGCGTCGGCGAACGCGAGGCCGAACTTGCCGTCCTCAGCGGGCTGGTTGGACTGCGAGGAGCTGATGACCATCGTGGACGGACCGAGGTTGGTCCACTGGTCGGCAGACGCTCCGTAGAAGTAGATGCCGTCGAGCTGGTTCTTGTGGATCGCGTCGGTGACGATGAGGGTGGCGCCCGCGCGGGTCCAGGTGGCGACGTCGGTGGCGAAGGTGTCGACCGGCAGGCCATCCTCGTGGCCGTTCGCGATCGTGGAGTCGAACGCCAACAGGGTGGGCAGGCCGAAGTCCGCACCCACGCCGTGACCCGCGAAGTAGAACACCAGCACGTCGTTGGGCCCGGTGAACTGGGCCGCCTTCTCGCGCAGGGCCTCGACGATGTCGGCCTTCTTGGCGTTGGAGTCCGACAGCAGGAACACGTAGTCGAACGCGCCGCCCTCGTTGAACGCGCTGGCGACGGTGGCGGCGTCGGAGCGGGCGAAGTCCAGCTCGACCTCGTCGGGGAGGTTGTCGTACACGCTCAGCCCGACCACGACGGCGACGTAGGTCTTGTCGGGGTGGGGATCGCTGGCGCGCTGGGCGTGGGCCGGTGCGGCGAGGGACAGGCCCCCGGCCACGGTGGCGCCCCAGGCGGCGGTCCGGACGATGGCCGAGAGTGGGCGGCTGGCAAGCATTCTGTCTCCTCTCCGGGAGCGGGACCGTCGGGAGCATATCCGGTCCGGGAGGGTTCGCGGAAGCGCGGTCGCTTGGAGGCCCTGTGCTGTCGGTGTTGATCTGGTTCGGGATGGCGTGGGGAGGCGGTCAGGTGCTCGTCGCGGGCGACGAGGTGACGTTCGCCTCCGATGCAGATGCTGCGGTGCAGGCCGCGGTCGAAGCCTACGAATCCGGCGCCTATGCCGACGCGTCCCGACAGCTCACGGCGCTTGTCCAGGCCGGGGGAGACGAGGCGGTGTGGACCCTGCATGTCGCGGCCCTGTACGAGGCGGGGCGTCTGCGCGCGGCGGAGCGCGCGGCCGCGGAGGCGCGGGCGGCGTTTCCGGACGACGTGCCCCTGTCGGTGCTCGGGGCCATCGTGCTCGCAGATCTCGGTCGGGGAGACGAGGCCCGCGGTCCCTTGGAGGAGGCCCGTCGGCGGGCGAGCGGTGCGTGGTTGGTGCGGGCGTGGCTGGCGGAGGCGACCCTGCACGAGGACGGCGGCGATCTCGCGGCGGCCGACCGGGCGCTGGACGCGGCGTCGCGGGCCATGCCCCGGGGGACGGACTGGGCGCAGCTGGCCGACGTGGTCGCGCGTCGAAAGGCCGCGCTGGCGCAGCACCAGGCGGTGGATCGGGTGGGACGGGTCTCGGACGCCCTGGGTGCGGGGCGACTCGACGCCGCGAGCCAGGTGGCGGAGGCCGGGTCGGACGACACGGTGCGGGAGGCGGTCCGCCGTGACATCGGGCGGGCGATGGTGGCGCGGGCGCGGGGAGACATGACGGGTGCGATCACCCACGGTCGGGCGGCGCTGCGGGCGGCAGACGATGCCGGCCTGCTTCGGGAGTCGGTGCTCGGGCGCCTGGAGCTGGCCCGGGCGCTGGCAGGCGCTGGGCGTCGAGAGGAGGCAGCGGCGAGGCTGGCCGACGCGGAGTCGCTGGTCTCGGGGACGTCGCTGACCGTGCGGGCTGCAGAGGTGCTGGTGGCGCGCGTGCTGCTCGCGGCTCGGGACCGTCAGGGGGAGGCGGCGACCGGGGCGCTGGCACGGCTGGAGGCCCTCGACGTGGACCAGATGCCCGAGGCCGTGGGGCGGCGCGCCGAGGAGGCCCGCGCGGCGGTGGCGGCCCTGGGGGGAGACCCTGAGGCTGCCGCGACGCGCCTGACTGCGGTCGCCCGGAGCTGGCGGTCGGCGGGACGGCCGGCGGAAGCGGCACGGGTCCAGCTGGAGCGTGTGCGGGTTCGGGCTGCGATGCCTGCAGAGCCCCGCAAGGACACCCTCGACCGCGAGGTTCGCGAGACGCTGGTGGCGGCCGGGCTCCGTGCGCCGGAGGCCGAGGTGCTCGCCGCGACCGCCCTGGGGCGTGCGGATGCGGGCGACCTGGTGGGCGCGATCGCGTGGCTGGAGGAGGCGCGGGACATGGCGACCGCGGATCCGTCCCTACGCGGACGGATCGACGGCTGGATCGACGAAGCCGCCCAGCGCCTGGGCGTGACCGGTCCCGACGGGGGGGAGCGGGTGGTGCAGATCGACGAGGGCATCCGCGCGTACCAGGCGGGACGGGTGGCGTTCGAGTCGGGGGACACGGCGGCTGCGGCGGAGGCGTTTGGACGCGCGGTCGCGCTGTTGGACCGCGCGGGCGACACCGATCGGGCAGCCCAGGCCCGCCAGGCGTGGCTGCTTGCGCGATGGAACGTCGCGATGGGCGATCCGGCCACGCCGTCGTCGGTCCACACAGCGATCGCCGCGGAGGCGTCGTCCGCAGGCCTGTCCGAGCTCGAAGCCCGGGCGGGGGCGTCCGCGGCGCTGGCGGCCGATCGAGAGGGGACCGTCGATCCCCAGCGCCTCGGGGCCGCGGCGGACGCTGCCCACCGCGCGGGCCTGCTCGGCCTGGCGCGCGCCTGCCTGGCCGCCCGGGCCCGTCGCGCCCCGGTGGAGGGGGCGGTGGAGGCGGCGCGCCAGCTGGATCGTTGGAAGGAGGGGGCGGCTGCGACGACGGCCCTGGTCGATGCGGCCTTCGTCGCGTGGCGACAAGGCGATCGGGCCACGGTGAGCACCCTCGTGGACGAGGTCGTGCAGCGCACCGGGGAGGCAGCCCCCACCGGGCCCACCGCGTCCGACCTCACCGTGCTCCAGGAAGCGCTCGCTGCCGAGGCGATCGACCCCGCCGCGTCGGTCGATTAGACGCCGACGGTTGCGACGATCCAGGCAGGAGGCACCATGGCGATCCGGTTGCGCAAGTTGGCCCGCGAGATCCGCCGGGAGCCCGCGGATCTCCTCGGGATCCTCCACGCCCTCGGCTACCGCCGGTACCGCACGGTCGACGACATGCTCACCGACGACATCCGCGCGCGCCTGCTCCGGGCGGTTCGCGCGGGGGTCGAGCCGGAGCTCGTGTCGGACGCCGCCCAGCCCGAAGCCCCCAAGGGCAGCGAGCTCGAGCGCCTCGCGTCGGGAGACGGCGACCTGATGGGGGGTCTGATGCGCGGCGTCACGCCCTTGGATCGGCCTGCATCCTCGCCTTCGTCGGCGGGAGGGAGCCCGTCGTCCAGCCGGTCGCACGCCAGCGGCGCCCAAGCCAGCCGCGCGCCCTCCTCGGTTCGGGTGGGGGGGAACGCCTCGGGGCCCACGAGCGGTGCGGCCCTCGACGACCGTGCGGCCATGTTGGACAGCCGGGAGCGGACGCTCGAGCTGTCCAAGCGGCGGGTCGAGGACGCCCAACGTCAGGTGGAGGAGGAGCGGGGACGGATCGAAGCGCTCCGGGTGGCGGTCGAGCAGGAGCGGGCGTCGCTGCAGGACCGACGTCGCTCGCTCGACGCCTTGCGGGCTGCCCTCGACGAGGAGCGAGACGCGCTGGCTGAGGAGGGGCGCTCTCGGGACGCCGCCCCCACCGCGTCGCTGGTCTCCCTGCTGGAGGCCCGGGGTCTGCGGGGCGCGGACGAGTTCGAGCGGGCCATCGTGGGCCTCGCGAGGGCTCGCCGTCTGCAGGATGTCCTGTTGACCCTCGGGACCGATGACGCCCGGGCGCTCCGGCGGTTGCTGGACGACCACCTCCTGCTCACGGGACCTCACCCGCCGGAAGGACTCGCCGCACGGTCCGAGGCCACGGTGACCGTCGCCCCCGATCGGGCCGAGGTCCCGGACGCCACCGACCTGGCCCGCCTCGGCGAGCGCCTCTCGGACGCGATCCTGCTCGACGGGTGGCGCTCCGTGCGGCTGGTCGGCGGGCGCTCCACCCTCGTCCGCCTGCTCAAGGACGCGCTCGACAGCCGCATCACGCTGACCTGGTCGCCCGGGACCCTGCGGACCGTCGCCGCCGCGCGCGCCGACGTGTCGGACGCCGACGTCGTGGTGCTGTGGGGGGTGGACGAAGAGCCAGGAGCCACCGCCCTGTACGACGCCGCCCGGCCGGTGGTCGTGCGCACCGGGGCGTCCGATCTTTCACGTCTCATCCAGGACATCGTCGGCCGCTGAGCAGCGCGGGTCCCCTGCGTTACCCCTTCGTCGAGGGAGGTCGCATGTCGGACGAGGGCGCCAAGAGCGGTCGCAAGGCGGCGGGCGTCAAGCGCCGGATCCGCGAGCTGATGGACCGCGGGATGTCGTCCGAGCTCGCCCACCGGGTCGCGTCCGGGGCCTTGCCCGAGTCGGAAGCGCTCGAGCAGATGGCGCGGGCGTCCGAGGCGCGGTTCCTGATGGGCCGGCACGGGCTCGACAAGGCCCTCGCGATGCAGATCGCCCACGGGCACGCCGACCTCGAGCGCACCCTCGCGACCCGCCGGTTCCAGGCCCATCGCGAAGCCCACCGGCACCACTCCGTGTTCGCGGAGGCCGTGGCGTCCGGCGCGCCTTGGTGGTTCCTCCGGATCGACGGGCGAGGGGAGGAGGTGGTCGTCCAGGCGGACCGCACCTACGAGATCGACGTGGAGCGGGCCAAGGATGGCAGCGTGCACACCTGGCCCAAGCTGGAGATCGTGCTGGCAGCCGCTCCGGCCGATGCCCGACGGGTCCAGCGGGCCCTCAAGCGGGTCGACGATGGCGGGTCCCGTCCCCCGGAGGGACAGCGGCCCGAGGCCCAGCCGCAGGCTCGGTACCGCCTGGGCGATCGGCGCCTTCATCGGTACATCGATGAGGAGGCGACGGTGGAGGCCACCCTCCAGACCGGTCAGCGCATCCGGGGCACGGTCCGGTGGTTCGCCCGGTACGAGTTTGCGCTCGGGCTCCGTCACGACGTCGAGATCCGGGTGCTACGGCACGCCTTGACCCGCCTCGGATCGGTGCCAGAACGGTCCAACGGCACGCCCTGACCCGCCTCGGATCGGTGCCAGAACGGTCCGCGCTCTCGTCGCACGCGCCGCTCGGCCGATTGGGGTCCCGTGGGTCGTTGCGTGGGGCGGGCCCCGCCGATACGCCGCGCCGTCGAGCCGCCGGCACGGGCCGCGGCCATGGAGGTCAGCATGGGGATCCTGTCGGGTGGCATGACGGTGCGGAGGTTCCGTGTCGAGGGCACCCTGTCCGCGGGCTGGCGAGAGAACCTGCGGGAGCAGCTCGTCAACATGGCGTTCCGCGAGCCGCCGAACGGCCAGCGTGGCGAGGAGCTCGAGGGCTGGGTCCAGATCGACGATCTCCTGGGCACCGACTTCGCCAACCCCAACGCCTGGTTGATCCAGCCGTGGGTGGTGTTCGCCCTGCGCGTCGACAAGAAGACGCTGCCCGCCAACCTGCTCAAGGCCACGGTCGCCAAGCAGTGCCGCGAGTGGTGTGAGGAGCGGGGCGCCGAGCGCATTCCCGCGTCCGAGAAGAAGCGCCTCAAGGAGGAGCTGGAGGACCGCTGGTACAGCACCCAGCTTCCGCGCGTGAGCCTGGTGGAGGTCGCGTGGAACGTGGTCGATCAGGTGGCCCTCGTGGGCACCACCTCGGAGAAGGGCATCGAGCGCGTCCGCACCCGCTTCCACCGCACGTTCGGACTGGAGCTGCACGCGTGGTCGCCCCTGGACGACCTCGACGACACCCTGCTGGGTGAGGACCTGCTCGCCACCACGCCGATGGCCGGAGGTGTCGCATGAGCGACAGCACCCCGTTCCCGCCGCACCTCGCGGCCGAGTTCCTGCTCTGGTTCTGGTGGCGCTCGGAGCGCGACGCCACCGTGTTCGATCTGCCGGCGCCCGTCGGGCGCGTGGAGGCGTGGGTCGACGACCGCCTGTCGTTCCGTCCGCCTGGGGGCGATCGGGCCACCGCCGTGCTCACTGGGGAAAACCCCTCGGCCACCCTGGAGGCCCGCGCGGCGCTCGCGGGGGGCAAGGTGCTGCACGACGTGCGCGTCCACCTCAAGCGCGACGACCGCGAGTACACGCTCCAGCTTGGCGGCACCACGCTGGACGTCCGGGGGCTCAAGCTGCCCAAGCTGCCGACGGAGAACGCCGAGGAGGCCTTGCTGGACCGACTGGACCGCTACGGCGAGTTCCACCTGGTCTTGCAGGGGCTGTTCGCCGCGTTTGCTGCGGAGCGCACCGGTCCGGCGTGGAAGCAAGAGGCCGTGCCGTCTCTCGCGGCGTGGGCCCGCCCGCCCGCGTCCTGATCGGGCCGGGCAGGCTCGGGAAGGAGGGGACGCGACCCCGTCGGCGACGGGATCTCCCGGTCTCCGGACCTTGACATCGCGCCGTCGCCATCGATACAGGCGGGGGCCATTGCGAGCGCGGTTAGCTCAGCTGGATAGAGCGTTGGCCTCCGGAGCCAAAGGTCACAGGTTCGAATCCTGTACCGCGCGCCACCTCCTCGCACCCTCCCCCCGCCCCACCTGCACCCGCGACGCCCTTCCGCACGGGGCGTCCCGTCCCTGGAGGCGTCCATGACGCGATCCGACGCGGAGCCGAGCCGGTGGATCTGACGTTCTGGGGCGTGCGTGGCTCGATCCCGGTTCCGGGTGAGCACACCCGTCGCTGGGGTGGCAACTCCAGCTGCCTGGAGGTGCGGGCGCCGGGCATGCCGCCGCTGGTGTTGGACTGTGGCACGGGGGCGCGCGGGCTCGGGTTCAAGCTGGGCGAAGAGGGCTGTGAGCACGTCCAGATCCTGTTCAGCCATCTGCACACGGACCACCTGTTCGGCCTGCCGTTCTTCGGGCCCGTGTTCAAGCCAGGGTGTCGGATCGAGGTGGGCGTCCCCGCGTGGTCGGAAGACGAAGCCCGCGAGCGAATCGCCCGCTACCTGAACGGCGCCTTCCACCCCCTCCGCCTGCGCGAGCTGGTGGCGAGCTTGGAGTTCGTGCCGGTCCGCCCGGATCGCACCGCGGTGTTCTCGTCGGGGTGGCAGGCGGGCACGCTGCGCTTGCTGCACCCGGGCGGCTCCATCGGCTACCGCGTCACCCACGAGGGTCGATCGCTGGCCTACATCACGGACACCGGTCCGTTCAGTGCCCCCACCGAGGGGCTGCTGGCAGGCGAGGAGCCCGGACCGGCCGAGGCGCGGCTCGTGTCCTTCCTGGAAGGCGCCGATCTCGTCGTGTTCGACACGATGTTCGACCAGGACGCGTGCGTGGATCGCCTGCACTGGGGGCACTCCTTCCCCGAGTACGCGATCGCGGTGTGCCGGGCGGCCAAGGCGGAGCGGCTGGTGTTGTTCCACCACGACCCCTCGTTCGACGACGACACGCTCGACGCCCGTGCCGCGCAGTACGAGCAGACGGACGGCCTCGTCGTCACCCAAGCCCGCGAAGGCGACACGATCCAGGTCTGAGAGGCCTCAGCCCCGCTCCGTGGGGGTCTCGTCGTGGCGCCTGGATCGGCGAGGCCTTGCTGGATGCACGACCCGCCGCTTCCCCATGTCCGGACGAGGCGAGGTCGAGGGCCGCGCGTGCCGTGGAGCCGCCGTCGGGCGCTACTCGCCGCCCTCGGGGGCCCCAGGGCCACCACGCCGCGTCGACAGGATGACCGGGTCGGGCCGGTGCGGGTACCACACCTTCAGGACGCTGGGCTTGCCGCCCTCCTGGGCCGGACGGCGCCGGGTGTAGCTGCTGCGCGTGCTGGACGAGGACCGGTTGTTCCGGGATGGCTCGGGCCGAGAGGCTGCCGCAGGAGGGGTGTCGCGGGCGACCGTGCTGGACGGGTCGACTGGATCGACGAGGTCCTCGGACAGGGTCATGCTTCCCAGGGTCGCGATGCGATCCACCGCGATGGGGGGGGCACCCGCTCCGCCCGTGCGGCCCAGGGCAAGCGCCTCGGCCACGGGCACGGGGAGGTCGCCAGAGGTGGACTCCTCGTACAGGGCATCAACGAGAGGCCGGATGTCGGAGCCGCGCCAGGTGCGGACGAGGTCGCCCACGGCGCTGTTGCGCAGCACGGTGGCGACGTACACGCGGCGGGCCCACACATCGATCATCGCGGGCGTGTGCTCGGGCTGGCGGGCGATCGCCGCTGCCACGGTGAGCTCGAGGAGCAGGTCGAGGGCCAGGTCGTCGGCGACGCGGCCTTCGCCCTGCAGGTCGATGATCACGTCGCTCAGGCCGGGGGAGTTGCCGTCCGAGCCCTTGCCGTTGTCGAGGAAGCTGCCCAACCGGTACTCGAGCCCGCCCTGCGCGGGGACCCGCCAGGTCCAGGCCCACTGGGTCTGGGGCTCGCCGGCGTCGGAGTCGGCATTGGCGAGGGCGGCGTCGGTGTCCTGGGCGAGGGCCTCGAGCATCACGCCGCGGTTGCCCTCGAGGTGGACCAGCAGCGCGACGAGGTCCTCGAAGGTCTCGGCCCGCGAGCGGAGCATCTGGGCCTGGTGCGTGTCGTTGAAGCAGAACCACGCGGAGTTGTACAGCGCGGCGTAGTCCATGCTGCGGGACACGGCGGTGGACACGGTGTCCAGGGCTTCGCGGCACCGGCGGCTGCGGACGGCCTGGGCCGCGGCGACCTGGGCGGGGCCGCCCGGCGGGCGTCGATCGTAGCGCGACCCGGAGACCGGGGGACGGCGCGGCGCGGCGGGGAAGTCGGCCACGAAGAAGGCGGGCGTAAACGAGGGGTCGCTGCCGCCGTCCAGGTAGACCGCCGCGGAGGGGGGCGCGTACGACAGCGAGCAGTCGTGGCAGTTGGACGTGGTGATCAGCGGGGCCGTGGGCTCGAACACGGGCGGCAGGGTGCCCGGCACGGGTGACGCGGCGATGCTGGAGGACAGCCCGGCGTCGGCCAAGCCGAGGGGCTCGGCATCGCCCGCGAGGCGGTCGACCGCGGCGGGTGTGGGCGTGGCACTCGGCACCGCGGCCACCTCGGGGAGGGCGGCGCTCTGGGGGCGGGGCTCGGCGTCGCCGTCGAGCTGCAGCGCCGCGAACAGGAAGGTCCCGCCGATCAGCACGATCACGCCCGCGATCGACGCCAGGCTCGCGGCGGTGTTGTCGAGCGGGATGCGGTTGAGCAGGGCGGAGAGGCTGCTGAGCTGTGCCGGCGCCTTGTTGCGCAGGGGAGCGGCCTCGGCGGGCTGCGGGACGGGGATCGGGGCGTCGACGCCCTCCTCGCCTTCCTCCATGACGGAGACATCCTCGTGGAGGTCCTCGTCGGGCAGCATCGTGGGGGTGGTGGCGCGGCGGCGCGCGGTGACGCCCTCGCTGCCGGCCGTCTCCCGGGCCTCGGTCTCGATCGCGTCGAGATCGGGCGCGGGGGTGGTGGGCATGGACCCGCCGCTGACCTCCAGGCCGAACGCGACGAGGGTGGCGTTGTCGTCCCCATCGGCCGCGGCGACGGCCTGGAACGTCTGCTCGATGCCATGCAGGACGTTGGACCAGTCGACCTGACCCAGGCCCTGGGAGCCGAGGACGCCGTGGACGCCATCGGAGCACAGCAGCAGCCGATCGGTGGGGGACAGCTGCACCGGGTCGGCCAGATCGACCTCGACCGTGCGCTCCACACCCAGCGAGCGCGACAGGACGTGCGCCTCAGGGTGGGTCGCGGCGTCTTCGGGGGAGAGGAGCTCGGCGTCGACGAACAGGTTGACCATGGTGTGGTCGCGCGTGAGCTGCCGGATGGTGCGCTGCGCGCCCTCCGAGAGCAGGTACACGCGGGAGTCGCCGACCCAGGCCACGTGGCAGGTCTGGCGGTGGATCACGGCCGCGACGATGGTCGTGCCCATGCCCATCAGGCGGTAGTTGTTGTGGGCGGCTTCGTGGATGGCGCTGTTGGCCATCTCGATGGCGCGGACCAAGGCGGCGCGCAGGTCGCCACCCCGGTAGTTGCTCATCGCGTCGTGGACGGTTCGGACCGCGAGCGCGCTGGCCTGTCGGCCGCCCACGTGTCCCCCCATCCCGTCGCAGACGACGACCAGCTTGAACAGGTCGAACTCGAACACGCCGAGCGTGTCCTGGTTCTCCTTGCGGAGCCTGACATCCGACCGGTACCCGTAGCCGTGTGCCACGGCGCCTCCATGAATCCCATGATGGAGCGCTGCGGGGGCGCGCTCCAACCGAGAGTAGCACATGCACCGACCGATCCCCGCATGGTTCGCCGCCTTGCTGTCCTTCCACGGATCCGCGCTGGCGGGGGAGACCCCCAGGGCCGCCGGGTATGCGGCGTCCGACCATGCCGATGCCAGCGATTGCGGCGCCCAGGTGTTGTCCTGGGGCGGAAATGCGGCGGACGCGGCGGTCGCGATGGCGCTGTGCGCGGGCGTGGCGCAGCCGGCGGGGAGTGGGCTCGGAGGCGGGGGGTTCGCCGTGGTGCGCACCGCGGAAGGGTCGTTGTTCACCCTGGACTTCCGTGAGACCGCGCCCGCGGCGGCCCACCGCGATCTGTTCCTCGACGCCTCGGGCTCGGTGCGGCCGGGGGCGTCCAACGTGGGGGGCCTGGCGGTGGCGATTCCGTCCGAGTCGCGGGGGCTCGCGACGCTGTGGTCTCGGTTTGGCTCCCTTCCGGCCA
>JAUHWK010000054.1 GCA_030424555.1 bacterium
GCGTCGACGCACCGCCCCGCTGGACTTCGCCACGATCGCCCGTCGAAAGAAGGAGATCGTCGAGCGGGAGTGCCGCGGGCTGGTGGAGCTGGTGGAGCCCGGCCACGACCTGTCGCACGTGGGCGGCATGGACGAGGTGGTCACGCTGCTGCGCAAGGTGTCGGCGGACGTGCGGGCGGGGCGGCGTCAGCAGGTGCCGATGGGGATGATCTTCGTCGGACCGATGGGGACGGGCAAGACGTTCGTCGCCGAGGCGTTCGCGGCGGCGTCGGGGCTGACCTGCCTGACCCTCAAGAGCTTTCGCGACCGGTGGGTCGGCAGCACCGAGGCCAACCTCGAGAAGGTGCTCGAGCTGATCGAGGCGCTTGGGTACGTCCTGCTGATCATCGACGAGGCGGAGCGCGCCCTGGCGACCGGAGACAGCGACGGGGGCACGAACAGTCGGGTGATCGCGCGCCTCAAGCAGTTCATGTCGGACACCTCCCACCGGGGACGCGTGGTGGTGTTGATGATGACCAACCGCCCCGACAAGCTGGACGTCGACCTCAAGCGCCCGGGTCGGTTCGACCTCAAGATCCCGTTCTTCCACCCGCCGGATGCGGCGACCCGAGTGGACCTGTTGGCGGCCCTGGTCCGCAAGAACCGGATCGCGCTGGCGGACGACGCCGCGCTCGGGGCGGTCGCCGCGGCCACCGCAGGCCACTCGGGGGCCGAGCTGGAAGCCGTGCTGCTGGCGGCGGTGCGTCACGCGGCGGATCGGTCGGACGACGGGGCGGTGGTGGTCGGTGCCGACGACCTCGCCGTGGCTTGCGAGGACACGATCCCCTCGCGGGACGTTCGGATGCTCGCGTTCCTGGAGATGCTGGCGGTGTTCGAGTGCAGCGCGCGCAAGATGCTGCCCGAGCAATACCGGGACCTGCCGACCGACGAGGTCGTGTCCCGGCTGGATCGGCTTCGGGCGGACCTCGGGCCCCGGGCCCGTTGACCGTTCGTCGTCCCCTTGACACCCACCCCGAGACGCCGTAGATGCGCGGGGTCTGTCTCCCCGCCACCAGGCGGAAGACATCCGAAGTGATTCGTTCGCCGTCGCACCCCCTCGGGGTCGTCGTGACGCACCGAGCGCCCCGCAGTCCCCCCACGGGGTCGGGCCGCCAGGAGTCCCCCATGTACGCCATCGTCGAGACCAGCGGAAAGCAGTACCGGGTCGAGCCCGGCGCCACGATCGTCGTCGATCGTGTCGACGCGGAGGAGGGCGCCAGCATCACGCTGGATCGCGTGCTCCTCGTCGCGGGCGACGAGATCAAGGTCGGCGCCCCCACGGTCGAGGGCGCCAAGGTCGAGGCCAAGGTCGTCGATCACCACCTCGGCGACAAGGTCCTCACCTTCAAGTACCGTCGTCGGCACCGTACCCGCCGCAAGGTCGGGTTCCGCCACAGCCACACCACGCTCGAGATCGTCGGCATCGAGGCCTGAGGGCCCCAGGAGCAGCACACCATGGCACATAAGAAGGGCCAGGGCAGTACCCGGAACGGCCGCGATTCCAATCCGAAGTACCGCGGCATCAAGAAGTACGGCGGTGAGGTTGTCCGCGCGGGCAACATCCTCGTGCGTCAGCTCGGCACCAAGCTCCACAACGGGGACAACGTCGGCCTCGGCCGCGACTACACCCTGTTCGCGCTGGTCGACGGCACGGTCCGCTTCCACACGCGCAACAACCGCCACTACGTCAGCGTCGACCCCGTCGCGCTCGACGTGGGCGAAGAGGGCGCCACCGCCTGAGCGTGTTGGGCGTGTCGCGCGGCGTCCCCTCGGGGTCACGCCGCGCCGACCGCTCCCTGACTGCCCGTCCGACGGACCGGACGGCGCTGGGTCGAGGGATGCGGGGTCCAAGCGCAACCGCGGCGGGTGCTCCAGGAGGCCCCGGTGCAGTTCCTCGACGAGTGCGTGATCCACGTCGCCAGCGGGGACGGTGGGGCCGGCCACGTGTCGTTCCGCCGCGAGAAGTACGTCCCGCGCGGCGGGCCGGACGGTGGCGACGGCGGCAATGGCGGGGCGGTGATCTTCCGCGCCACCAAGCGCCGCAACACCCTGGTGGACTACCACCGGCGTCCGCACGTCCGCGCGGAGCACGGGCACCGCGGCTCCAAGCGGCAGATGTACGGCGCGTGTGGGGCAGACTTGGTCTGTGAGGTCCCGATCGGCACCTTGATCCAGGATGTCGACACTGAGGAGCGCATCGCAGACCTGGATGTCGAGGGCGCGGAGTGGCGCATGGAGGGCGGCAAGGGCGGCCTCGGGAACATGCACTTCGCCTCGTCCACCAACCGCACGCCGCGTCGATCCACCCCGGGCACCCCGGGCCTCGAGCGCACCCTGCGGCTGGAGCTCAAGCTGCTGGCCGACGTGGGGCTGCTGGGCTTCCCCAACGCCGGCAAGTCCACCCTGCTTCGCACGGTGAGCGCGGCCCGTCCGCGGGTCGCCGACTACCCGTTCACCACGCTGGTGCCACAGCTCGGCGTGGTGGAGACGGGCGAGGGCCGGGCGTTCGTGATGGCCGACATCCCCGGGCTGATCGAGGGGGCAGCCGACGGCGCGGGCCTGGGTCACCGCTTCCTCAAGCACATCGAGCGCTGCGCGGGGTTCGTCCACCTCGTGAGCGTCGAGGAGCACGAGGACACGCCGGTGGATCGGTACGATGCCATTCGCACCGAGCTGACGCGGTACGGCGAGGCGCTCGCAGCCCGTCCGCAGATCGTCGTCCTGACCAAGGTGGATCTGGCCGACGACGACACGATTCAACACTGGCGCAAGGCCCTTCAGGCCCGCGCTGGAACCCGGGTCCTCACCCTCGCCGCACTCCGCGGAGAGGGGGTGTCGACCCTGGTGGGCGCGGCGAGACAGCTCGTCGACGCCGTGCAGGCGCAGGCGGCAGAGTCCGCCGAGCACGCCGAGGAGCCGACAGGATGATCACGGGTGGAGTTGCCATCGGCACCGGAACGACCGATGATGGACATGGACCGCGGGGTACGACCCCGCCCCGGGAGGCCCCCATCGACGCGAAGACGCTGGCGGACGCGGTGTTGTCCGCCGCCCTGGACAAGAAGGCGTTCGACCCCGCGATGCTCGAGGTGGTCGATGCCGTCGGCTACGCCGATGTCTTCGTGATCGTCAGCGCCCGCAACCCCCGCCAGGTGCGGGCCATCGCGGACTCCGTCCGGCAGGTCCTCAAGCACGACCACGGGCTGCTGCCCCGAGGGGTCGAGGGCATGGAGACCGGTCAGTGGGTCCTGGTGGACTTCGACGACGTCGTCCTGCACGTGTTCCAGGACGGGTCGCGCGGGTTCTACGACCTGGAAGGGCTGTGGGCCGATGCCCCCCGCCTGGCGGTCCCCGAGGTCGACGGCGGGTTTGGCGACGACGTCGACGATGACGACGACGACGACCTGTACGACGACGAAGCGCCCCTGTTCACCCTGCCCGGCTGAGCGCGCAGGGTGCGCATCCAGGTGCTGTCGGTCGGCCGCAAGGCGCCCCGGTGGGCGGACGACGCGGTCGAGCACTACGCGCGACGGATCCGTCGGTGGTGCCGGTTTGAGGAGACCGTCCTCAAGCCCGCGCTGTTTCGCGGGGACGTCGAGGCGGTGCGGGCCGACGAGGGGGCCCGGATCCTGTCGTCGGTTCGACCCGGCGAACGCGTGATCGCCTTGGACGAGCGGGGCGAGGATCCCACCACCGAGCGGTTCGCCGAGTGGGTGGAGGAGGCCGCGCCGTCCGGGCTGGTGTTCGCGCTCGGCGGGCCGTACGGCCACGATCCGTCGGTGCGATCGGCAGCCTGGCACACCGTGCGGTTCGGCGCGATGGTCCTCAACCACCAGGTCGCCCGGATCGCCTTGGTGGAGCAGGTGTACCGTGTGCTGTCGATCCGCGAGGGCGTGCCGTACCACCACTGAGGGGCGCGCTGGATCGGCGTCTGGGCGGGCCACGGTGGGGACGGGGCCGCGATAGGTGCAGGCCCGAACGAGCAGGAGACCGGATGCCGAGCCCGCACCAGTGCGACCTCCGAGGCCGCGGGTGAGCCCGCGACGTCCTCACCGGCTCCCGCCGTGGGCGGTGGCGGCAGGCTTGGCGTTCCCGTGGAGCCCGCCGGGACAGCCGACCGGCTGGATCCCCGACGACGTGCTCCTGTTGTTGCTGACGATCGCCATCGCCGTCATGGGGTGGCGGGGCGCCGAGCGGTTGGATCTGCGCGGTCTCCAGATCGGGTGTGGGGCGGGGTTTGGCCTGAGCCTGCTGTGCAAGCACGGCGCGCCGGATCACCTGCTGCCCGCGGTGGCGATGATCAGCGGCGCGCTGCTGTACGGCGTGGCCTTTCCGTGGGCGGCGGCGCGCCTGTTCGGCGACGACGCGGCGCGTCCCCCAGCGGGATAGGTCCGGCGGCCCAGGAGGCGGGATGCGACGGGCGCTCGGATGGTCGGTGGTGGCGACGGGGGTGTTCATCGCCGTCCTCACCCTCGGTGGGTACCTGTACGGACTGGCCTTCCCGGTGGAGGACTGGGACGGGCCGGCGCTGGACGCGTACCGGTACGCCCAGTCGGCCAGCGGCCTCACCTGCACGGCGGCGGGCGTGATGCTGGCGGTGTTCGGTGGGATCCTGGTGCGGGGCGCGGACGGCGACGAGGCCTGAGCCTCCGGTCGTTGCCGCCCTGCCACTCGACGGCGATGGTGGCGCGACGTACAGCCCGGGCAGACCAGGAGAGGCGATGCGGGTGCTCATGGCGGATCGGCTCGCGGACCTCGCCCGCGAGCGGCTGGAAGAGGACGGCCACACCGTCCACGTCGACCCGTCCCTGAAGGGCGACACGCTCGTGGCGGCCATGGCGGCCGTGCGTCCGGAAGTGCTCGTCGTGCGGTCCACCAAGGTGACCGACGAGGTGCTGGGCGCGTGCTCGGACCTGGCGCTGGTGATCCGCGCCGGGGCGGGCGTGAACACGATCGATCTGGACGCGGCGGGCAAGCGGGGCGTGTTCGTCTCCAACTGCCCGGGACGCAACGCGGTGGCGGTGGCCGAGCTCGTGTTCGGGCTGGCGATCGCGATCGACCGGCACCTGGCGGACGGCGTGATCGCCGCGCGCGCGGGGCGGTGGGACAAGGGCGCGTTCAGCCAGGCCCAGGGCCTCAAGGGACGCACCCTGGGCATCCTCGGGATGGGGGCGATCGGGCAGGCGGTGGCGCAGCGCGCCAAGGCGTTCGAGATGGACGTGGTGGCCTGGTCTCGCTCGCTCACCCCGGAGCGGGCCGCGGCGCTGGGCGTGACCCGGGCGCCCGATGCGTTGGGGGTTGCCCGCACGGCGGACATCCTCACGGTCCACACGGCCCTCACCGCGGGCACGGCGGGGCTGGTGGATGCGCAGCTCCTCGACGCGATGCCCGAGGGCGCCACGCTGATCAACACCGCGCGCGCCGAGGTGGTGGACGAGGTCGCCCTCCTGGAGGCGCTCGATCGACGAGGACTGCGTGCGGGCCTGGACGTCCTGCGCTCCGAGCCGTCCGGCAAGACGGGCGAGCTGGACGACCCGCTCGCGGTCCACCCCCACGTGGTGCTGAGCCACCACATCGGGGCGTCGACCACCGAGGCGCAGGAGGCGGTGGCCTCCGAGGTGGTCCGGCTGGTCCGCACCTACGACCGCACCGGACGCGCCGACAGCTGCGTGAACCTCGTCATGGCGACCCGCGCCACCCACGTGCTGGTCGTGCGCCACCGCGACGAGGTGGGCGTGCTCGCCGACGTGCTCGATCGGCTCCGGATCGCCGGGATCAACGTGCAGGAGATGGAGAACATCCTGTTCGACGGGGGCGCGGCAGCCCTCGCCCGCATCCAGACCGCGGCCGACCCCACGCCGGTCCTCGACGCCTTGCTCGCGCTGCCGAGCATCCTGCACGCGTCCAGCGTGCGCCTCGCCACCCCGCCCGCCGGAGGGCCCCGATGAGCCGCCAACACAACTTCTCCCCTGGTCCTGGTGTGATGCCGACGCCCGTCGTCGAGGCGATGCGCGACGCGGTGTGGGAGCTGGAGGGCTGCGGCCAGGGCCTGATGGAGACCAGCCACCGGGGCAAGGCGTTCGTCGCGGTCCACCAGCGTGCCAAGGCGCGGGTGCGTCGCCTGCTCAAGCTGGACGACGATCAGCACGTGCTGTTCCTGCACGGGGGCGCGCGCACGCAGTTCTTCATGATCCCGATGTCCCTGCTCCAGGGCGGGCGCGCCGCGTACCTCGACACCGGAACCTGGGCGTTCCAGGCGGCGGAGGAAGCGCGCCGGTTCGGCACCGTGGACGTGCCCTGGTCGAGCAAGGCCACCGGGTGGGATCGGATCCCCCAGGACAAGGAGTGGTCGGTCGCCGAGGGCACCCGCTACCTGCACTACACGTCCAACAACACGGTCGCGGGCGGACAGTTCCACCATGTGCCGGCCGTGCCGGAGGGCACCTGGCGGATCTGCGACGCGAGCAGCGACATCCTCAGCGCGCCCGTGGACGGATCGGCGTTTGACCTGCTGTACGCGGGGGCTCAGAAGAACCTCGGCCCCGCCGGCACCACGCTGGTGATCGTGCGCGACGCACTCGTCCAGGCGGCCAACCGGGACCTCCCGAAGATGCTCCGGTACGACATCCACGTCGGCAAGGACAGCTGCTACAACACCCCCACCACGTTCGCGATCTACGCGATCGAGCAGGTGCTTCGGTGGCTGGAGGAGGACGTGGGCGGCGTCGAGGCCATCGCGGCGCGCAACGAAGCCCAGGCCGGGGCCGTGTACGGCGCCATCGACGCGACGCCGTTCTGGAAGGGCAAGGTCCAGCCCGCTGCGCGCTCGCGGATGAACGTCACGTTCACCACCGGAGACGACGCCCTGGACGGCACCTTCGTGTCGGAGGCGACCGCCGAGGGCCTGCTGGGACTCAAGGGACACCGCAGCGTGGGCGGCCTCCGGGCGAGCCTGTACAACGCCCAGTCCGACGAGTCGGTGGCGGCGCTGGTCTCGTTCATGCGAGATTTCGAGCGTCGCCATGGCTAGGGGGTCGCGCGACGGGGTGCGACGCATGGACGACCAGATCGACCAGATCGAAGAGCTTGGGTTCGACGATGCCGCCACGCTCGGCGACGGCGACGTCGTCGAGGCGGCGGTGGACGGTGCCGTGGTCCGCTGCGTGGTGATCGCGGTGGTCGAGCTGGGCGAGGACGAGGCCGGCGAGCCCCTGCCGTGGGCGCTGCTGCTCCCGGAGTCGGAGACGGACGCGCCGTCTCCCGCGTTGCTCGTGGCACCCTGGCACACCGAGGGTCGCCCGCTCACGTGCGTGGACGAGGGAGAGATGCCGGCGGGCATCGAGGACGTGCTCGGCCACCTGGTCGACCTGGCCGAGGCCGCGCCCCCGTCGGTGGTGGCGTTCGAATGAGTGCCCTGCCCCGCCGCCCCCTGGTCCATGGACGCGATGAGCTGGTCGCCTCGGTGCGCGAGCGCCTGGGCGGGGGGCGGATCGTCGCGCTCACACCTGCGTACGACGAGTCGGGCATGGGCTGCACGACGGTCGCGCGGCGGGTCGCGATGGTGGCGCGGGAGCGGTGGACCTGGTCGCGTCCCTTGGACGGACCGTGGCCCCACCGTGCGCTCCGCCGTGCCCTGGAGACGGCGGGTCGGCCGGTCCCTGCGGAGGCGTCGCTACCTGGCCTGGTGTCGGCGGTTCGGGAGGCGTGGCGGGATCGGCCGCCGGAGCTGCTCGTGCTCGACGGGATCGGCCGGGCGGATGCGGCGGCGGCGGCCGCGATCCTCGCGGCGCGTCCCGCGGATGTCCCGGTCCTACTGACGGTGGATCGCGCCCACGTCGCGGACGACCTGGCGGCCGAGGCGGTGATCGTCGGGCCGATCGACGACCGCTCGCTGGACCGGTGGCTTCAGGAGGCGCGGCTCGCGTCCCAGCCCATGACGCGGGTGTGGCGCACGCTGGCGGGGGGGCGGCCGCTCGTGTGGTCGATCCTGTCCGGCGGTCGCCTTCCCATGCCGCCCGACGACATCGTCCTCGATGGGCCGCCGGCGCTCACCGCGGCGTTCGTGGCCCGCGCGCAGACCCTCGGACGGTCCGCCCGTCGCCTGCTGCGGGCCTTGTCGGTCCCTGCGCGGGCCGGGGTGGACGTGGCCCGGGCGGACGCGCTGTCGGGCATCGACGCCTCGCCTCAGCTCGATCGGTTGGAGCAGGCGGGGTTGCTGGTGCGGGCGCCCACGGCGGCGATCTGGACCTTGCCGCGGGGTGTGGCGGCGCTGGCGGCGCAAGAGGCCATGCTGGAGGGCCTCGTTCGGGTGGTGCGGGATCGTCAGCGCTCGTGGGTGTCCGATCCGGCCATCGCGGCGTCCCTCGGCAACGTCGACGCCGTCGAGGTGCTGCGCCGCCTCAAGTCGGTCGGGCAGCGCGCGGCCTGGCAGGCGCTGTGCGACCGCATCGGCGACTCGGTCGGCGCGTTCGTCCCCGAGGCCCTGGATCCGCACAGCGACGCGTTGGGGGATGCGGATGGCGAGCCCACCCGCGTGATGCGGCGCGCGCAGCTGGGCCTGGGTCTGGACGATGGCGAGGTCGAGCTCGGGGAGATCGAGCTGGAGGACGACCTGTCGCTGGACCTGCGGGACGACGAGGAGGCGTCCACGCCCTCGATCGCGCCGCCGATGTTGCCCGACAACGAGACGGGAGAGCTCGGGGTGTTCGACGTCGACGGGTACGACGTCGCGGTCGATCCGGTCACCGACGAGCACCCGTGGCGCATCGACGAGGAGCCCACGGGATCCTTCCAGCGGCCGGGGGAGGCGTCCAGCCCAGAGGTCGGCCGGTTGGCTGCCGACGACGACGCCTTCGAGCTGGAGCCCACCGTCTCGGAGCGTCGTCCGGCGGCACCGTCCCCCGCCGCGTCCCCTGGCCAGGACGACGAGGTCGCGCTCGACGACGACCTGGCGCTCGACGACGATCTGGCCCCGGCCGATCAGGTCGCCACGAAGGTGATGCGCCGGCCGGTGTTCGACGCCGATCCCCCGTCGGACGATCGGACGGTCGGCTCGGCGTCGGCCGGGGTGGCATCCGATCCGCCGCCGGACGGCGAGCCCACCCGGTCGATTCGCCGTCGGGACGCCCACCCCCACGAGGATGCCTCGCCCGTGGTGCAGTGGCTGCCCAAGGTCCACCGGGCACGGGCGCTGCGGGAGCGGCTGGACCGCATCGACCGTCGGGCAGGCGCCTCGGTGCGACCGGTGCTGGACGCCGCGATCCGACGGGACCCCAACGCCGTGGACGCCGCCACGGTCAAGGCGCTCGGCGTGGCCCTCGAGGAAGCGGAGGCCGCGATCGAGGCGGCGGCGGAGGCCCAGCGCAGCGCCTGGGCGGCCGAGGCCCGGGATGCGCTCGCACGCCTGGGCGACCCCTTGCCCGACCTGCCGGAGCCCCCGGCGATGGTCGAGGCGCTGGACGTGTGGGAAGGGGTGCGCACGGCCCGTCGGGACGCGGCGGCGGCCGGGGCTGTCGCAGAGCGCGCCTGGCGTGGCGTGGCGGGTGCGACGAGCTGGGAGGCGGCCCGGTCGCAGGTGGGATCGGCCCGGGCGGCCACCGCGGCCTCCGAGGACGCGAGCCATCGGCTGCGGGCGGCCTTCGACGACCTGGCCTCGTTTGCGGAGCGGATGCGGGATCGGGCCCGCGAGCGATTCCAGGCCGCGCTAGACGAGGGGGCGGCGGTGCTCGTGGCGGCCTCGGCAGACCTGGCCGCGGTGCGGGAGGACGCGGACCCGGCGGTCCACGATGTCCTCGACGACGCCCTGGCGGAGGCGGAGGCGGCGCGATCGGTGCTGGAGCGGCAGCTGGCGGAGGCGCCGGCGGCGCCCGTCCATGGGGCCACGCTCGATGCGTGGCGCCGTGCGGCCGAGCTGGCCGAGGCGCACGTCGACGACCTCGCCCACGCGGCGGAGGGGGTGCGTCAGGCCTGCGAGGCGGCCCGCGATCGGCTCGAGGCAGAGGCGGCGCGGCGTGAGGAAGCACGGGCGGCCCGCTGTGCCGAGGCCGTTCGGACGGCGCAGGCGGCGTCCCTCCAAGCGCAGGAGGCGGCGTCCGAGACGGGGGCGGCGTCGGATGCGGCGGCGGTCCAGCGCGTCGCGATGCGGATGCTCCAGGCGGCGGCCGAGGCGGAGACCGCCGCGGGCCGGGTGGCCGGGGTCCGCGATCCCGCCCGCGCCGAGGCGCTGGCCGCGGAGGCGGTGCGTCAGGCTCGGGCGGTCTCGGCGGCCCGCAAGGCCCTCGACGCGTACGCGGAGGGCGAGCTCGGAGAGGCGGAAGATCGCCGCGCGCTGCGGGCGCTCACCGCGTCCCGCGACCTGGATGCCGCCGGGACGCCGGCCGCGCTGCGGGCGGTGGGCGAGCAGGCCGACGCCTTGATGGAGGGCCTGTCGGGGGCGGAGGCCGAGGCGCTCCGCGGGGCATGGCGTGCGCTCTCGACCATCCCCGACGGGGCCGGTCCGACCACCCGGGCGGCGTCCACCGCCGTGATCCGCGCGATGCTCGCCGAGGTCGTGTTGTTCGGCGCTGGTCCGCCGGTGGCCTAGATCGCGGAGGGCGGGGCCCTCACACGTCCGCTTCGTCGAGCATCCGGACGACCACGCCCTCGCGCAGCTTGGGCTCGAACCAGGTGCTCTTGGGGGGCATCACCTCGCCGGCGTCGGCGACGTCGAACAGCTGGTCCATCCCGGTGGGGTGCAGCCGGAACGCCACGCCGCCGTGGCGGACCGCTGCGTCCATCAGCGCCTCGGGTGGCTTGTGCCCGCCGAGGAACGACAGCCGCGGCTCGTGGCGGGGGTCCCCGATGTCGAGGAGGGGGGCCAGCAGGTGCTTCTGGAGCCAGGCGGTGTCGAGGCGGTCGACCGGATCGTCGGCGGTGAGCACGTGGGCGGGCGGGGTGAGGACGTACCAGGTGCCGTCGAGGCCCATCGCGACGTGGCCGCGATCGGGGGGCGTGGGGGTGCCGGTCACGACCTCGAACCCTGCCTCGCGCACGGCGTCGAGGAAGGATGCCGGGGTGTGTCCTGCCAGATCGCGCACGACGCGGTGGTAGCCGAGGACGTGCAAGGCGTCGTCGGGGAACAGGCCCGCGACGAAGCTGGCGGACGGGCCGTCGCCTCGGGCGGCGTGGATCCGGCTGGCGGCGGCCGTGCGGTGGTGGCCGTCGGCGACGTACAGGGCCGGGACCTCACGAAAGCCCTGGCGGATGGCCTCGGTGTACTGCGGGGGTGCCACCCACAGGGTGTGGAGCACGCCGTCGTCGGTGGTGACGCGCCACAGGGGATCGCGGGCCGTGATGCGCCGGGCCAGGGCCGCGAGCCCTTCGTGGGCGCGGTAGGCCAGGAACACGAGGCCGACCTGGGCGTCGAGCGTCTCCAGGTGACGGGTGCGATCGTCTTCCTTCTCGGGGAGGGTGTGCTCGTGGCGCTTGATCGTGCCGCCGTCGTACTCGGCGACCTGGCATGCCGCGAGAAATCCGGTCTGACGGTGACCATCGGCCACCTGGCCGTACACGTAGTACGCGGGTTGGTCCTCGCGCTGGAGCAGCCCCTCGGCCGCCATGCGCCGCAGGTTGTCCCGGCCCTTCTCCCAGACCACCCGCTGGGCGGGCAGCGTGCCGAGGGGAAGCCCGACCTCGGGGCGCGTCACGTGCAGGAACGAGCGGGGATCGCCCCCGGCGATCGCGCGGGCTTCGGCGTCGTCGAGGACATCGTACGGAGGGGCGATCACGGCCGCGGCGTGTTCGGGGACGGGGCGCAGCGCACGGAACGGACGGACGTCGGCCATCGACTCTCCCAATCGGCGGCGCGCCGTAACCCGTCCGGATCGGCCCGAGGGTGGCGGATCCGGCACGGATGGCTGCGCTGTGGACGGGATCCGGGTAGGGGTGCGACGGGTCCGCGAACGCGGGCGACGTGGGAGGACTGCGATGGCGGCATTTGATTGGCTCAACCAGATCTTCCAGGGCTCCGAGAAGATGCGGGGCCTCAGTGGTGGGGTCGGGTCGGCCGTCGCGCTCGATGACGCGAACAGCTTCTACAACTTCCGTCTTCGTCGCCACTACACGGACGAGGAGATCGTCGACGAGCCCTACCGGCTGTGGTTCACGAACGACGACGCCGACGCCCGCACCGGCCTGGGCCCGCACATCGCCGAGGTCCTCGCCGAGGGGCAGCGCTTCAGCGACGTCCTGGTCGTGCTCGCCGACGACAACTGGGACTGGTGCGAGGACATCGAGCAGTTCAAGGAGATCGTGGAGCAGATGGTCAACGACCGGTTCCGCGCCTTCCTCGCGGAGCAAGGGGTCGAGGCCCCGGCCCGCCCGCTGGGCCTGTGGATGGTCCGCGACCGTTCCGACGTGATCGGCGGCACCGACTTCGGGCTGGTCGACGGGGAGTTCATCACCGGCCTGCTGCCCAACCTGTACCGTAAGCCCGGTCCCCACTCGAGCCCGGTCGTCACCCTGCACATGAACGTGCCTGGGTCGTGGGACGGCTACCGCGAGGTGGCCAAGCTGTACGACGATCAGCCCCTGCTCACCCTGGGCAACCACTGGCTCGACAACGTCAGCGACCCGGCCCTGCGGGAGGCGGCGCTGTACCGCCTGCAGCGCGACGACCAAGGGGGCTTCTTCCACATCGTCAACCCGGACCTCCAGGGTCGGTACGCCCTGCACACCACCGAGTCCGACGGCACGAGCATCATCACGCTGGCCACCCGAGAGGGCGAGGCCTTGGCGTACCTGGTGCTCGCGGTCGAGGAGGACGGATCGTCCGTCGACGATCTGCTGCCCGCCGCAGCCGATGCACCCGCGATCGAGCTCCCCGAGGGCGAGACCCCCGAGATCGCCGCCCCGATGATCGGCGACGACTTCACCATCGAGCAGTCCGGCAGCAGCGCGCCCGCGAGCCTGTCGCAATCGCGCGCCGCACGCGGTGGCCGCACCATCCTGCCCGATGCCCAGACCGACCGGATCTTCACGCTCCAGGAGCGTGGGGTCCTGTTCCAGAAGGTCCACTTCCACAAGTTCATGCTGGGCTACGACGTGTTCGTCGGCACCCGCGGTGAGGTCGGCACCTTCGTGCAGCCGGTCGCCGCCACGTTCCAGATCCGCGTCGGGTCCGTGAGCCTGGTCGCCAACCAGGACAACGTCGCCGTGAACGGCCAGCACGTCCCCAAGGACGAGAGCGTGCTGATCGAGGGGGATGCGGTCATCGAGATCGGCACCCAGCGGCTGGAGTACCGCGACCTGTCCGGGGTCGACGCCGACGGCTGGCCCTACGTGGGCGAGATTCGTCGTCCCGCGTCGTCCACCTACATGCTGTGGGGCCAGAGCTACCCGATCGGCCGCTCCCGCGACTGCCGCGTGGTCCTGCCCGACGACAAGCACCAGGACAACATCGTGTGGCGTCCCGGCGTGGTCGAGGGCGCGATGATCAAGTCCAAGAAGGGCGACATCCCCAAGTCGCAGTTCTACACGGACTCGATCATGGTCTCCGCCGAGCACGGCGCGGTCGACCTGTCGCCGGACAGCCCGGAGCTCGAGACCCGCAGCTCTGGCGCGTACAGCTTCATCCGGCGCGAGGGCGAGGTCCTGCCGGTGTACCCGTCCCGCAAGAGCGGGCCGAGCCGTCGCAACCTGGAGCCGGGCGACGAGATCCTCATCGGCAACTGCTTGTTCCACGTGGGCTACTCCCCCACGGAGGACCACAGCCAGCCGCTGTCCAAGGCCCCGGCCCCGGCCCCGCGCCTGTCGAGCGACTCGTTGGTCGACGCGGTGAGCGAGTCCGATGAGGGCGAGGCGGCGCCGCCGTCCTCGATGTTCGGGCTGGACGAGGATCCGGCACCGCCCGCCAACGTCAGCGTTCGCGCGGCCCCTGCCCCCGAGCCTGAGCCGATCCAGTCCAAGCCCGCGCCGATGCCTGCGGCAACACCGGCCGCGCCTGCCGCGGTGGCGTCTCCTGCAGCGGATGCTGGCGACGTCGCGGTTGTGGACGATGCCGACGCCCAGTTCGAGCTGGGACGTCCGGCGCGTCTGGTCCACGTCGGATGGGCGGTCAACGGCCGGGTCAGCTGTGGCAACCACCACGGCGCCGACCTCGTGATGCCCGAGACCCGCATCGAGGACGACCAGACCTTCTCCGCGCGCACCTACTTCCGGATCAAGGTCCGTGGCCGCAAGGCCGCGCTCACCCCCGAGGACGGCGCGTCGGAGGTCCGGGTCGGCGGGGCTCCGCTCACGGGCGAGCTCGACGTGGGCGACAGCACCATCGAGGTCATCCGGCGCGACGACGAGGGCGACGAGGACTTCACCGTCGATCTCACCGTGGTGTCCGACGCCTCGCTGCCGGATCCGCGGGCCAAGCTCATCGCGATCGACACCGGCGAGCCCCTGGCGGTCGCGCTGTTCACGCGGGGCTTCCCCCTCAAGACGCCGCGGACGCTCGCGCTCAACGGCCTCACCGCCACCGTCACCTTCGACGGCAAGGCGCTGACGCTGTCCGACTACCTGTCCGGCTACAAG
>JAUHWK010000055.1 GCA_030424555.1 bacterium
GTCCACGGTCCAGCGGTGGGCGGGGCGGTCCTCCGCGCCCAGGTCCAGGCGCCACAGGTCGGAGAAGTACCCGGTGAAGTCCTTGCCGCCGTACATCAGCGCGCTGCCGTCCCCGAAGTCTTCGACAAAGGCCATGTTGCGCCGAGGCTCGGGCCACACGGTCCCACGGGCGGCCTGGACCCAGGTGGAGCCCATCCACACCCACAGGTCGTCCAGCGGGGCGATGTTGTCTCCGCCAAACATCAGGGTGCGCCCGGAGACGGCGTCGGTCGCCATGCCGTGCTCGTAGCGGGCGGGCGGGGTGGTGGCGGGCGTGTGGGGGGTCCACAGCCCGCCGTACCAGGTGTGCGTCTCGTTGCTGGTGCTCAGCCCGGGATCGGCCTTCAGGCCCCCGAAGTGGACCATCTCCCCCTGGACGCGGTCGAACGCCATCGCGTTGAGGTAGCGTCGGACCGGGGGGACGCCGTTGCGGGGGACGTTGGACCAGGCGACACCGTTCCAACGCCAGGTCTCGTCGTCGGCGCTGCCGTCGTACCCACCGAACAGGACGACCTGGTCGATCGTGAAGTCGTCGACCTTCTCGAACGGGGCCATCGCGGACAGCGTCCGGGGACTGGGACGCGGATCGGCCGGGGTCACGTCGATCCAGTCCTGTCCGTCCCACAGCCAGGTGTCGTCGAACCGGGTGTCCGCGTCGCGGCCGCCGAACAGCATCAACGCCTCGTTGTACCAGTCCCACGCCAGCATCCCGGACCAGCGATCCGGGGGCATGGGATCGACGGACAGGGCCTGCCAGGTCTCACCGGCGAAGCGCCAGAGGTCGCCCATCGGCTCCGAGGTGTCCGGGTCGATGCCGCCGAACAGGATCAAGGCGCCCTGCGCGAGGTCGGTTCCGAACATCTCGTCGGCACGGATGGGGGGACGGGCGGTGCGGCGTGGGATCTCCCGCCAGGTGTCGCCATCGAGCCACCACACGTCGTCGTACAGGACGTCGTTGTCGCCGTCGGTGCTGTAGCCGCCGACCTGGATCATCGCCTGACGGTGCGGGTCCCACCCGAGGCGGACCCCCAACCGGCCCTGGGGTCCGCTCCGGGGGAGCATGGACCAGGTGGCCCCATCCCACACCCAGGTGTCGGTCGTGTCGAATCCCACATCCATCAGCACGACCCGCTGGCCCGTGGGGTCGGCCGCCATCGTGTCGCCGGATGCGTCGGTGGCGGGCGACAGCGTGGACCAGGTGGCGCCATTCCACCGCCAGGTCTGGGCGGGGATGCTGTGGATGCTGCTCGCCGTGTTGAACAGGACCCCTCCGCCGGCGGGGTCTGCGGCCATCAGGGTCGCCGAGGCGGTGGGCATCCCGTGCGCCCCGTGGGCAGTCCAGCGCGTGCCGTTCCAGGTCCAGGTGGTGCCGTCGGTGCTCAGCAACACGACGACGCCGTGGTCGGGATCCCAGGTCATCTTCGGGTAGCGCTGCGCGGGAGGACGGGGACCGTCGGGATCGATCGGGGTCCACCCGGAGCCCGTCCACAGCCACATCGCGTCGGTGGGGGTGTCGGCCGAGGTGAGCCCTCCGAACACCAACACGCCGCCGGAGCGACCGTCCCACGCCATCCCGAAGTCCTCCAGCGTCGGGATCGACGCGCTGGTGTCGTCTCCCCGATCCAGGATCACGTCGGGGACCACGCCGCCCACGCCGACGGTGCCGGTGGTTCCCGTGTCCACGCCGCTGGTGCCGGTGCCGGCCGCGTTCTGGCCCGCGCGCTGGACCCAGTAGCCGTCCGCAAACGTCCAGGTGTCGGACAACGCGCGCCCGGCGAGGTTGAGCGCGGCGTTGGTGCCGCCGTGCAGGACCAGCTCGCCGTGGGCCGGGTCGTAGACCATCGCGGCGGACCGGCGCCCCGAGGGGCGTCCCGCGATCGCGAGGGGGGTCCAGGTCACGGAGCCGGGGGTGGTCACGGGGCCGTCCGCGGGGGTGGCTTCGACGGCCGCGGCGCGCAGGGTGCCGTCGTCGGTGCCGAGGGCGCCGAACACGTGGGGGTTCTCGATCACGGTCCCGAGCCGCTTGTTTCCGGGGGTGGCGGTCCACTCGCCGTCTCGGACCCGCAGGCTGGGGGCGCGGTTGCCCGCCGAGTCGAGGTGGCTGATCCGGACGCTGGGGAGGTCGGCGGCGCTGCGCAGGTCGTCGAACGCACCTTGGGAATCAGCCAGGGCGTTGGACAGGAACCCGTCGTCCTCGTCGAGCAACAGCACGACGGCTCCCGCAGGGACCGAGCCCGCCTCGCCCGAGACCCACTGGCGCCGCTGGGTGGCGTTCGCGTCCAGGCCCCACGGCTGGCGGTGGTACACGATCCCGCCCTCCGTCTCGACGTCGGCGGCCGGGTCGGGTGCGGTGCGGTCGATCACGAGCGTGACGTCCAGGGCCTCGGTGGCGGTGTTGCCGACAGGATCCTCCATCGTCACGGTGAAGGTGTACGTGCCTTCGGCGACGGTGGCCGTGTTCTCAAAGGTGAACGACGTCACGCCGCCCACCACGTCACCGCCGTCCACCTCGAGGACCCCTGGACCGGAGGGGGTGAGCACGACGTCGTCCGCGAGGGCTTCCGACACGACCAGCGTCAGCACCGCCGAGACCTCTCCCCCGCTGAACGGGTCGACGTCGTTGACGTACAGGCGATCCTGGCTGAATGCGGGGGCGAAGTACGGCGATCGGGTGAGCACGGCGTTGACGACGAAGGGATCGGTCGTGTCCGTGCGCAGGACCTTGGGCTCGAGCAGGGCGAGCGTGTTGCCGGCGGCGTCGACGAGGGTGGCGTCCAGGTCCTTGAGGCCGTCGCCGATGCCGTCCACCACCTCGCCCGTCCACGTCGCGTCCGTGTCGAACGTCAGCGCGAGGTCGGACAGCTGCACCCGGGTGCGCTGGGTGTCGAGGGGGTCGATCGTCGGGATGCGGACCGAGACCCTGGATCCGATCGGGGCGTGCAGCACACCGCCGAGGTCCACGGAGGGCTCGGCCGTCACCACGACGTCGCCTTGGACGCGGGGCGGGACCGCCAGCAGGGTGCCCTCGGGGGCGCCGCGGCTGCACAGGGACGGGCCGTCTTGCGGGTTGCCGACGAGGTCTGTGGCCGTGACGTCCAGGGTGTAGGCGGGGACGTTCACCGCCCCGACGGGGGTGATCCCGTACGCGATCCGGTCGCCCTGCGACAGGTCGGTGATCGTGAGGTCGGACGTGCTCGCGGTGACGACGACCGAGGCGAGATCGAGGTCCTCGGAGGGCTGGATGTCGAGCGTGACCTCCTGCACGGCGTTGGCGATCGCGGGCTGGAGCAAGCACCCGGCGACCGGGGGCGTGAAGTCGAAGCCCACCTGCCCGACGGGATCGTCCTCCCCGGTGGTGATGCGGACCTGCTGCCCGATCCGGTCCACCAACACCACGTCCAGCGTCTTGGGCCCCTCCCCTTCGGTGCCGTCGAGCGTGCGGGACCACACGCCGTCGCCCTGGGGCGTGAGGGGCACGCCGGTGAACGTCACGGAGGTGCTGGCTTCGTCGAGCCCTTGGCTGGCCTCGATGTCGAGGGTGACCGACAGGGTGGCGCCCGCGCGGGCCCACGGCACGCCGTCCCGATCCACGGACGGGCTGAGCGCCACGACCGGCTCGGACAGCAGCTCGGGAACCGGTGTGAGACGAACCCCGTCTCCGGTGGGCTCACAGCCGGCGAGCGCCAGGGCACAGGCCGAGGTGACGACGGAGACGGACAGCGTGTGGCGTGGGCGCATCGGACCCCCCCTGGGTGGCGACCTCGGGTGGAGGGTACCGCAGGTGGTGACGATCGTCGCCGTCCTTCGGGGGCTTCAGCCGTCCCGATCGCGGCGGTGCTCCACCAACGTCGCCACGAGCAAGAAGGCGGCCCCGAACGCGCTGAGCACACCCACCAGCGACGGCAGGCTCAGCCCCTGGTCCTCGACCGACGTGGAGGTGCGGAAGCCCAGCTCCCACAGGTACCCGCTCATGCGCCGCGTGCTGTCCCCCAGGCCCTTGAGTCCGGGCACGCTCACCGTCTCGCCGGTCTTGAGGGCGGCCTCGAACGCGTACCGGGTGATCATCAGGTGGCTCGCGACCCACGACAGCGGGTCCATGTCCTTGAGCTTGACCAGGATCCCGCCGAACGCGATCTGGGGAATCAGCACGAGCGGAAGGCTCCCGACCGCGGCCTCCGAGCTGGTGAACAGGGCCGACAGCATCAGGCCCAGCGTCATCCCGACCAGGCCGACGAGCACGCTCACGCCGGTGAGCAGCGGCACGCTGAACCCGTAGTCGACCAGTCCCGACACGCTGGCCCCATCGACCGTGTGGCGCAGCGCGATCGTCATCGTCCCGATGAGCAGGGCGCACTGGAGCGCGACGAGCACACTCAGGACCGTGAGCTTGCTGGTGAGGTACGGGACGAGGCCCACGCCGACCCGGGCTTCACGGCGTCGGATCGGCCGGTCGGCGATCAGCTCGCGCACGCTGGCGGACGCGCCGAACCACAGCGACGACAGCATCGCCACGAACACCGTGCCGCCGTCGACCTTGGGGAAGACGATCGAGAACGCGAGCGCGAGCAAGGGGGCCTGGCCGAGGAGGACGGCCGTGCCGGTGGTGTCGCGCAGCCGGACCCGGGTGTCGCGCTGCACGAGGGTGAGCCACTGGCGTGCCCACGACCCGCGGCGGGTGGGCGGTCGGACGTCTGGGGGGGGATCGTCCTCGAGCCCGAGCAGGTGCTCGCGGGTGCGGACGTAGGTTCGCCAGGCCTGGCTGGTGCGGAAGTCCTCTCGCCAGGCCTCGGGGGACTTGTCCGGAAGGCGGGCGAAGATCCCGTCGACGCTGTCCACCCCGAACCAGGTCGTCGCCTCGTCGGGGGGACCGAACCACGCCAAGCGACCGCCGGGTGCGAGCACACACAGGTGATCGACCAGGGCCAGGATCGCAGGCGTGACGTCGTGTGTGACCAGGAAGATGATGCGGCCGTCGTCGGCGAGCTGCCGGATCCGGCCGACGATGTCCTGGGCGGTCTGGGGGTCGAGGCCGGAGGTGGGCTCGTCCAGGAACAGCACGCGGGTGGTGCGTGTGAGGAGCTCCTGGCCGAGGTTGACGCGCTTGCGCTGACCGCCGGAGATGCCGCGCTGCACGGCGGTGCCGATGCGTCGGTCGGCGACGTGGTCCAGATCGAGCTCGCCGACCACGCGGGTGACCGAGCCGTGGACGTCCTCGGTGGAGGCGTCGGGGGGAAGGCGAAGGCGGCCGGCGTACCGCAGCGCCTCCTCGACCGTGAGGTCGCCATGGACGACGTCGTCCTGCGGAACGATCCCGACCAGGCTGCGGTCCGCCTCCAGCATCTGGTGGAACGGGGCGCGCTCGAATCGGATCTCGCCCTCGTCGGGGGGCGCGATGCCGGCGATCGCGTGCAGCAGGGTGGTCTTGCCCGCGCCACTGGGACCGACGAGCGCGATCACCTCGCCGGTGAACACCGTGAACCCGACGTCGTCGAGCAGAGTGACGGGGCCGTGGCGCCCTTGGATGGTGCGCCGGATCCCCCGGATGGACAGGCTGGACACCGCGCCGCGCCCAAACGCGGTGAGCGCCTCGCCCGATCCGTGCAGGACGACGCTCCAGGGCCCGATGCCGACGGCGGTGCCGGGCTCCAGCACCGCCTTGTCGACCGCGGTGCCGCCCACCAGGGTGGGTCGGCCCGATCCCAGGTCCTCGACGACCCAGGTGTTGCCGGTCTGGCGGCGCAGGCGGACGTGGCGCTCGGCGACCTGGGGATCGGGGAGCTGCAGATCGGCGCTGCGGGCTCGTCCGATGACCACCACATCGCGGCCCGTGAGGTCGAACACGACGTCGCCCTCGGCGTGGCGCACGTCGTGCTTGCGCAGGAGCAGCCCGACCAGGCGCGGGTCGACCCGGAGGCGCACCGCGGCCTCTTGCAGGCGCCCGATCTCGTCCAGATCGATCTCGCCGTCGCTGGCGCACACGGCGAACAGGCTGTCGAGGAGCAGCAGGGCCTCTTCCGGGCCGTACCGGTCGGCGAACCCGTCGAGGTCGGTCTCGGCGTCGAGGTCGGCCCGGAGGGAGTTCTCGGCGGCGGCCCCGAACCGCGCGCCGAACGCGCGGATCTCATCGGGCGTGACCTCGCTGCGGTTCTCCGGGGCCAGCGCCAGATCCAGCAGGGCACGGATCTCGTCGGGCTCCAGGTCCGTGCGTGCGCGGATCGCCTCGCCCACGCTGGCGATGGCGGCGTCGTCGAGCTCATCGGGCAGGACGCGCACGACCAGCCGCGCCACGTCGGACGCGAACCGAATGGACGCGTCGCGGGCGGCGGTGGACCGGTCGCCGAGGACGGCCCGGAAGCGCTCTTCCAGGGCCGCGGTCAGCATGGGGAACCTGGGGGCGAGCACGGCACGACGCGGACCCGGGTGGGGGCCGCGCGGCAGGGCGCCTGGGGGCGGCGGTCAGCGTGCCGCGATCGGTCCGATTCCAGCATGGTCCTCGGTGGGCGCGTTCAGCGGTAGAGGACGGCGATCGCGGTGTGGAGGGCGTCGCCGGTCTTCGCCTCGCGCGGTCGGACGACCAGGTGGACCCGCGACGGGGTCTCGGGCTTGTGCTCGAGGGTGGGCTCCCGGCCGCTGTCGGCGGCGCGGGCCACGACGTTGCCATTGCCGTCGACGAGCAGGACGTCGAGGGCGGTGATGCCCTCCTCCCCGCAGGTGAGGATCCGGTAGGTCAGCCCCGGGGCGAGCGCGAGCGGCCACGCGCGCAGCTCGCCGGGCCGCAGGGAGGAGGCGTCGAGGGCGCGGAGGTTCCAGCCCTGCTGGCGGGCCTCCCAGGCCTTGGCGCGGACACACGCGGTGGCGGCATCGTCGCTCTGCGCATGGGCCGGGGCGGACACGGCCAGCCCCGCGGCGAGGAGGAGCGTGGCGGTGAGGTGCTTCATCACAACAGCTCCATGACGGCGTGGGTGGCGGTGGCGACGGTGTCGACGTCGGTGGCGGCCAGCGGCCCTTCCTTCTTGGCGACCGTCTCCAGCTGGGCGAGCGAGGTCTCCAGCTGCTGGGCGACCTCGGACGAGACCTTGCCCTCCTCGGCCTTCGTGTAGCCCTGGAAGTAGGACACGACCTCGGGCTGCTTGAGGATGCCGCTGGAGGCGGCGGGCTTGTCGTCCTTCTTGGCGGCCTCGGCGACGAGGTGCGCGCCGGCGAGCCAGGACCCGGCCTTGATCAGCGGCACGATGCGCTTCTTGCCGTGGAACTCGAGCTCGGGCACGGCGACCTGCGACAGCTCGTCGAGCTCGGAGAGCAGGGCGTCGCGGTCGACCGCGCCCGCCTTGATGCGGTCCATCAGGTCCTGGATGGTGGCGTCGATGTCCGAGCCGCCGTCGAGGGTCTTCATGCCGTCCTGGATGCTGGCGAGCCGCCCGATCATCTCCTCGTCCTTGGCCGTCTTCACGGTGAGGAGGAGGTCGGCGATGATCACGCCCGTGCGGACCGCGACCCGATCCGGATCCTTGGCGTCGGGCTTCCAGGTGCGGGCGGGGACCAGGGTGGACAGCGTGGTCTCCAGCCCGGCGGCGCCGAGGGCGGCCTGGAGCTCGCGGGGCGAGGGCACCAGGGTCATCGCGCTGCTGCCCTGACGGAACAGGCTGATGTCGAGCTGGTCGCCCAGCGGGGCCACGGCGGCCGCCTCGACGGGGGCCTCCTCTGCGGCCGGCTCGGCGGGGGGGGTGGTGCCGCACGCGGCGGAGATGACGAGCGTGGCGATCGTGACGACGATCCCCATCGTCCGCCCCACAGCAAGCCCGGTCGGTCGGGTCGGGTTCATCGGGTCCTCCGTACGTCGCGGGGGCGTACGCGATCCCCCCGGTTGTGGGCCGACGGTAGCGCGGGCCCGGTCAGCGATGCAAGGACCCGGCGTGTCCCTGACGATCGGCGGACGATCGCGGATGTGTCCCACCGCCTGTCCGGCGGGATCCTCAGCGGGCGGCGCGCACGTCGCGGAGCACGAGGGCCTCCCCCGGACCGTTGCCCTGCACCCGCTCCTCCAGGGTCAGTCCGGCGCGTCCGAACAGGCGCAGCAACCGGGACTCTGTCCGCCGGATCACCGGCCAGCGGAACAGGTCCGACCACAGCGCGTCGTCCTCGGCATCCTCGGCGGGGACGTCGAGGAGCACGTGACCGCCCGAGCGGAGCAGGTCGCGGGACAGCTTGAGGGCGGGGACGGCCAGGCGGTCGGGCAGGTACGCGAGCAGGCCTCCCAGCACGACCACGTCCTGCCGCGGGAGGAACTCGTCGGAGCGCCCGAGCGCGAGGCGGAGCGGGGTCTCGTGGACGGCGTTGACCTCGGGGATGCCGGTGCGCTGCAGGGCGTTCTGCGCGAGGTTCAGGGCGGAGCGGGAGCCGTCGACCACGAGCAGCGAGGTGGGGCTGTCGCGCAGGGCGATGCCGACCCGGGTCATCCGGCCGGGGGCGGGGGTGTCCAACCAGACCACCCGGCGGGGTCGAAGCGCGGAGAGCCGGCTGACGATCGCGCGCTCGGTGTCGCGGCGGGCGGCCATGGTGGGGGTGTCCATCAGCCAGCGCTCGACGTGCACGCCGATGTGGCCCTCCCCGCGCGGCTCGCCATCGAGGACGTGGTCGAACACGTCGCCCTGGACCACGGCGGTGTCGGGTGCGTCGACCAGGCGCATCGCGAGCCACGAGCCGCTGATCCACGGGCGGATCTCGCGGCGGAGCAGGCGCATCTTCTCGGAGACGGTGTCGGCGTCGGGCCGGGCGGGCCGGGCGTCTTGCAGCGCGACCCGCAGGGCGTTGAGCGCGTCGAAGATCCCCTGCCGGGCCTTGGGGTCCTTGGGGTCGCGGCGCAGGATCAGGTGGGCCTGTTCCATGCGCGTCTTCATGATCTCGCCGGCATCTCGCACCGCGCGCGTCCACAGGCGGGAGTCACCCGACGAGCCGAGCCGTGGCGCCTTGCGGTCGGCTTCGTGGGCGCGGGCCATGTTGCGGAGCCGTCCGGCGAGGGTGCGGGCCAGCGCGTCGTACACCCGCGCCGCGGTCTCGGGATGGGCCTCGAGCAGGAGGTGCAGGTCTTCGCGGGTCCAGCGCCGTGCCCGGACCGGGATCCGGCAGCGCACGTCGGCAGTGCGCGGGGAGTCGTCGAGGAAGGCCAGCTCGCCGACGATGTCGCCCTTCACGATCTCGGCGATCACCACCTCGCCCCCGGGTCGGGCCTCGACGACCTCGAGGACCCCCTCCTCGACCATGTAGATGTCGCCACCGGGGTCGCCGGCGCGCACCAGCCACTTGCCGGCGTCGAGTGACACGACGGCGCTGGCGGCTTCGAGGCGCGTACGGGCGTCGTGGTCGAGGTGGTCGAGGAACGGCACGGGCGTCCTGGGTGTGGCGCTTGGATACGGCAGCCGGGGGGTCTTCGTCCAGTCCCCCGCGATCCGTGGTCGACATCAGAACGGGCGTTCAGTATGCTTCGCCGATGCGTCGACCGCCTCCAGCTCCCCCCAACCCCTTCCATGCGATCCACCGCGCGCCGGATCCCCACATCGCGCCAGCAGGCCCCCAGCGGCTGCGCTGGATCGACGAGTCCTCCCGGTCCATCCTGGTCGAGAACACCTCGCCCGACCTGCCGTTCCGGTGGGGGCTCAACCCCTACCGCGGGTGCAGCCACGCCTGCGCCTACTGCTATGCGCGGCGGACCCACGAGTACCTGGATCTCGACGCGGGCGAAGACTTCGAGCGGGTGATCCTGGTCAAGCGGGACGCGGCAGCCCTGCTGCGGGAGGCACTGCGTCGCCCCGGTTGGGTGGGCGAGCCGATCAATCTGTCGGGGGTGACCGACCCCTACCAACCGCTGGAGAGGCGACTTGGGATCACCCGGGCGTGTCTCACGGTGATGGTGGAGGCCCAGCAGCCCGTGCGGATCGTCACCCGCAGCCCGCTCGTCCTGCGCGATCTGGATCTCCTCAGCGCGCTCGCGGTGCATGGGGCAGCCCGCGTGATGGTCAGCATCCCGATCCAGGATCCGGCCCTGGCCCGTGCGCTCGAGCCCGGTGCGCCCGGTCCAGAGGCGCGCTGGCAGGCCGTCGAGCAGCTGGTGGCGGCCGGGATCCCGGTGGGGGTCAGCCTCGCGCCGCTCCTGCCCAAGCTCACCGAGCATGAGGTGGCGGGCGCGATCCACCGGGCCGCCACCGCCAGGGTGTCGTGGGTGTGGACCGGGTTGTTGCGCTTGCCGGGCTCGGTCGCGGCGGTGTTCGCCGACCGACTGCAGATCGCACGTCCTGGGCAGGCGGACGCGGTGTTGGCGCGGCTGTCGTCGTGGCGCGACGGTGCGCTGGGCGGGCGAGGCCTGGGCCATCGGATGGGATCGGACGATCCCCGTTGGCGGACGTTGCAGGCAATCGCCGACGCGTCGCGCCGTCATCACGGCCTTGCATCCGAAGAACCGCCCTGGCCAGATCCCACGCCGTTTCAGCGCCCGCCACCCCTCGACGACCCCCGACAGCCCACCCTGTTCTGAGTGATCGTGTGCGTTGGTGACGGGTTGTCGCGTGTGCCCGCGGGGCCGCCGCCTCCGACCGTTTCCGATGTCTGACCTTGTTCGAAGGGGTCTAGGTGGACTACTCTGGGAGTGGGGGACGGAATCGGAGTTTCGATGACGTCAGGCGCAGGACCCGAGGACGAGACGCCCTCCTTTGGGGACTACGACGAGGAAGCGCCCACGGAGGTGGACGCTGCGCGGAAGCGAAGCCCTCCTCCCCGCAAGACCCGCATCGTGGTGGCGGAGACCGAGACGACCCACGCCCGTCCTGCCTCGTCGGTCCCCCGCAAAGCACCCTCGGCGACGGGAGGGTCTGTCCCGCCTGATTCGTCCTCGACCTCCGGGCGGAGCGACCTTCGGGTCGCGCTGTGGCTGGGGGGCGGGCTCGTGGTGTTCACGACGTTGCTGCTGGTGTGGGTCGCGGGATCGTCGGCCAACATCGCAGCGACGGATCCTGCGGTGACGGCCGCGGCGTCGGCTCCCCTGGTTGTGGAGCGGCCAAAGCGCCGGCGGGTCGTCGCGCCCCAAGAGACCGGTCGTTCGATCCCCGATCTGCAGCGGGCCATCGGCGGAAGCTACAAGCTCTCCCAGTGCGGCCGACAGGCTCGGGAAGCGAGCCAGGACCTCTCTGGCGGTCGCACGCAGTGGGTGTCGGTGGCGGTCGACGGGTCGGGCCGGGCGGTCGAGGTGTCGATGCAGGACGCGGCGAGGCAAGGCGGCGCGCTGCACCGATGCGTCCAGGACGCCATGACGGAGGTGCGGTTCCCCGAGGGAACGGTCACGCAGACCGTGCGGATCCCGATCACGTTCTGAGCGCGGGGCTGGCGCGTGGAGGCGGGACGCGCGAATCCTGCCGGCGATGCATGATGGTTGGCTGATCTCCGGGCTGTCCTTGCTCCCCCGTCGCACCCTCTCGCGGTGGATGGGTCGGGCCGCGGCGTCGCGGCTGTCTCGGGAGGCCGCGAGGGCGTGGGTCCGTCTTCACCGAATCGACCTGTCAGAGTGTTCGATTCCCGACGGCGGATTCCCGACCATGGATGCGGTGTTCACGCGAGAACCGCGCCCGGGTTCGCGGCCTGTCGACGGCGCTTTGGACGCCGTGGTGTCGCCGGTGGACGGCACCTGCGTGTTGGTCTCGGAGGTACGCGAGGGCACCATCCTGGGCTTGCCCGATCCGCCGCTGGACCTTCCCTCGTGGCTTGGTGGCCCGGTCGAGGATGGGTCGACGGTGGTGGTGCTGTACCTGTCGCCCCGGGACCTGCACCACGTGCACGCGCCCCGGGCTGGGCAGGTGGGTCGGGTCCATCACCGCCCCGGGGATCGCTGGCCGGTGCGTCCGCCGTGGTCCACACGATCCTCATCGCCCTACGCGGACAATGAGCGGGCCGTCGTGTCGCTCGTCGCTGGCGAGGCGCAGTGGCACGTGGTGATGATCGGGGCCTTTGGGGTCGGTGACGTGAGGCCGTGCGTGGCTTCGAGCTCGGAGGCGTCTCCGGTGTCGGTCGACAAGGGCCAGCGCCTCGGCACCTTCCACCTCGGCAGCACGGTGGTCCTGATCGGCACGCGCTGGACACCGACGGTCACTGCGGGCGAGCCCGTGCGGCTGGGGGCACGCCTCGGCACGGCCTGCCTCGCGGGCTGAGCGGCCTGATCGATCGGCCGTCGCCATGCGGTGATCGGACCCGCGCCATGGCGGGACGCGCGTCCGGTCTCGGACCACCCTACTTCTGTGCGGTCCCGACCAGCGGCTCGCCCGGGGCTTCGCCTTGGGCGTCGGCGGCCATCTCAGGGGAAGCGGATGCGGCGTCGGCCTCAGGCGGCGCGCCGTCTGCGGCGGCCTGGGGCATGGCCGCAGCCGTGCCCGGTGCCGGCGTGCTCGCGTCGTCGATCGCACCGTCTGCCGGTGGCTCCGACGATGCGCCGGCGTCCGCCGGATCGGCCGCCATCTCGGGGGCCGCGGCCTCTGTGGCGTGGACTGCCGTGGCGGCGGACGGGGCGATCGGTGCGCTGCCGAGGGCCTCGGTGACCACGTCCGGCGCCGGGAGGCGAGGGGTCTCCATGCCGGGGCGGAGCTCGGCGAGCCACTCGGCCATCCGGATGGGGAGGCGATGGGGCATGGGCCCGGCCCACGGCAGGTCGTCGAGGTTGAGGTCGGCGTGGACGCCAGCCCGCACCATGCGCGCCCGCTCGCTGCGCAGCTCGGCCGCGAGGTCGCGCTGGTCGGCGCCGGCCACCAGGATCGCGCGCTGGTCTCGCTCGTAGATCGCGAGGATGGCGGGATCGAGCTTGTCGGACTCCGGACGATCCGGGGTCATCGCGATCACGCTGGCGATGTTCGACGGGGCGCGGAGGGCCAGGTCGACGCCGACCCGTCCGCTGCGGCCTGCGCCGACGATGGTGAGCCCGGTGGTGCCCCGCCGGTTGGCGAAGGCCTTGCCGAGCGCGTCCTCGACCCAGGCACGGTCGCGGAGGAGATCGCCGGTCCAGGTGCCCGCGTGGATGCCGACGCCGCGCGGCGGATCGACCGCGACGAAGGCGGCATCAAGGGAATCGGCGAGCGCTGGGGCCCAGGCTTCGACCAGGGTGTGATCGGTGCCGGACGGGGCCAGCCAGACCACGGTGCGCTTGCCGTCGAAGGTGGGGGCGCTCGAGGCGCCCTCGGCATCGGGGCCGAGCTGCCAGGTGCGCGCGACAGCGTTCGGGAGCCAGGCGACGACCCGGGGGTCGTGATGGGCGGCGTGGTACCGCGTGGTGCCGACGGCCCACTCCGCGAGCGACGCCCACCGCGGGTCCTGCCACAGGCGGCCGAACCGGACGTCCTCGACCAGGAGGGTGGGGTCGACGCCGACCTCGTCGATCGCGCGGACGAGCCAGTACATTCCGCCGTCGACATCGCCGGCTGCGGAGAGCAGGGCGGCGTGCTCGGCGAACCGGAACGGGTCTCGGCTGAGACGGACCGCGCGGTCGGACCAAGCAGCAGCGGCGAGCGAGCGGCCTTCGGCGAGTGCGGTCGCGCGGCGCTTGTCGGCGTCGGAGGCATCGGTGACGGTGGCGGTGTCGACCCCGTTGGCCTCGAACGGCGACGGCGGCGCGACGGTGAGCGGCGCCGTGGGACGGACGGTGGGGGCGGGGCCCGCCAGATCGGGGAGCTTCGGGGCCTCGCCGACCGCGAAGGTGGCGTCGCTTGGGCCGCTCACCGAGGAGATCAACAGCCCACCGCCCAGGCCGAGCACGGTGGCGGCGGCGATGACGCCAGCGATGCGGATCGCGACGGTGGCGCCGCGGGAGCGGTTGTCCTTGGGGGCGGTCGTGGGGGCGCCCTGGGGACGGACCGTGGCCCGCATGCCCGGGAATCCACCGCTGGAGTACGGGTTGTCGGGGCCTGCACCGGGGGGCCGCGAGCCACCGAAGCCCGGCGCACCACCAGGAGGGGCGTGGCCGATGTTGAACGCAGGCGCCTGACCGCTCGGGAACGCGGGAGGGGCGCCTCCAGCCGGATCGCCCGAAGGCTGCGGCGCGCCCCACGCCGCGGGCGCGGCCTGCGGGGCGGTGGCCTCCGGGAGCGGAGGCGGCGTGGTCATCGGCTGAGACGAGAAGCCCTGCGCCCCGAAGGAGGAGGACGACTGCGACGCCGAGGCGTGGCCCCACGCGTTGGCGGTGGGGGTCGACCCGCCCGTGGACGTGATGCTGGGGGGCGGGGTGGCCGGAGGCGGGAGCGTCGGAGGATCGACAGGCGTGTCCTGACCACCCCACGGCAGCCGCATGGTGGGCGCCTCATCGGGGAGGGGCTGCCCGCCGGGACCCGCACCCCACGCCCGGGGCTGCGGGGCCTGGGCGTCTGGGACCGGCGCCTGGTTCGCGACCGGTGCGCCCCAGACCGGCTGCTGGGCCTGGGCGTGCGGCTGCTGGACCTGTGGCTGCTGGACCTGTGGCTGTTGGACGTGCGGCTGCTGGACCTGCGGCTGTTGGACCTGTGGCTGTTGTGCCTGAACGT
>JAUHWK010000527.1 GCA_030424555.1 bacterium
GGACCTGATCGACGCGGTTCTTGACGTTGACGACGGCCTGGTTGGGATCGGTGCCGAGCTCGAAGATCACCTGGATGGTGGCCTCGCCCGCACTCGTCGCGTCGGAGATCAGGTACTTCATGCCGGGCACGCCGTTGATCGAGCGCTCCAGCGGGATGAGGGTGGAGTTGACCAGCGTCTCGGCGTTCGAGCCGGGGAAGGCGATCGACACCAGCACGCGCGGCGGCGCGACCTCCGGGAACTGGGAGACGGGGCGGTTGTACAGGGCGAGAAGCCCGAGGAAGACCAGCATCACCGACAGGACGATCGCCATGACGGGGCGCTGGATGAAGCGATGGAACATGCGTGGGCTCGCAGGATGACGGGGGACACGCCACGGCGGGCGGTCAGGGACGAGCGGGGGTGCCTCGACAGGGGTCCGGGCCGCACGGCGGAGGCGTGCACGGCGGCGCGGTCGTCCGGGCGACCCACGGAGGGCGGGACCCTGGACGGATCACGGCAGGGGCAGACCGTCCCCACAGGGGGATCGGCGCCACGTCGGCCCACGGGATCGTCGCGTTGGGCCGGCCCCTACAGGGACCGGTGACCCAGCGCGATCAGGCGTGCGCCGTGCCGGCTGCCATGGGAGGACCCCGCGCGCCCAGGGTTCCCGCGACCCGGTCGTCGTGCCAGGCGGGGAGGGCGGTGGGCGTCGCGAAGACGCGTCCGGGGTGGGAGGCCACCCGGTGGGTGGCGAGGAAGGCGATCCAGGCCGCGTGCCCGGCGTCCAGGCCATCGGGGGAGGCATCCTCGAGCCCCTCGACCTCTTCGACGCCGTCCGACACCTCGGCTTCGGTGAGCCACCGGGCGGTGTCGGATCCGTGCTCGGGGTCCGTGGCCTGGGGGCCGGCGGACGGGGAGAGGGCCTCGACCCACGCCGCGTCGTGGCCGTCGCTGAGCTGCTCGGGCGCGCCGTTCGCGGGGACGGCGCCGAGCCAGAGCGCCAGGAGCATCATCGCGCGAAGCATGCGTGCCGCGAGGGTGGACCCGTGGCCGGTGACGCGGGATGCGGCAGCGCGGGCGGGTCGGCGTGGCATGCGTCTCCGGCGTGGGACTGGCGCCGAACTACACGCCGTCTGGGGGGACGTCAACGACAACCCCCCGTCCAAGCCCCGGTCGTTCGCGGTTGTGCGAAGGCTCGCTCAGCGACCGACCGCGGCCTCGGCCACCCGCAGCAAGGCCGCTTCCAGCGCGAGCAGGCCGATCAGGTCCATGCGGTGGGACGGCTCCAGGGTGGTCAGCAGGGCGAAGCCCACACCGGCCTCGCGATCCATCCAAAGGTCGGCGAACGAGCCGAAGTCGCCGCCGTTGTGGCCCATCAGCGCGCGGCCATCGAGCATGCGGCGCGCCCACACCAGCGCCTGCCCGTCCTCGTCTGTGCCGATCGCTGGATCCACGGTGAGCATGGTGTCGACGAGTGCCGGGGTGAGCACGTCGACGCCGTCGAGGGTGCCGCCGCCCAGCACCATCGCGCCGAACCGCGCGAGATCGGGGGCGGTGCTGTGCAGCATGCCGTCGGGGTACGTCGGATATCCATAGGGCGCCCACGCACGGAAGCGTCGGCCGACGGCGGGCGCGTGCAGGGTGGCTGGCGCCTTGGGTACGTCCTCGAAGAAGTAGGCGGTGTCCGCCATGCCGAGCGGCGTGAGGACGGTCTCGCGCACGAGGACGTCGAAGGGCCGGTCGGCGGCCTGGGCGAGCGCGTGGGCCGCGAGCGCGGCGCCGACGTTGCTGTAGGAGAACGCTGCGCCGGGGGCGCGGGACGCGAAGTTGCCGGATCGCCAGTGGGCGCCGTCGGGGCGTAGGTACCCTTCGAGGAAGGTCCCGAGTGGCTCGGTGGGATCACCCGGGGCGTAGGACGCGTCGTAGGCGTGGGTGTCCTCGATGCCCGTGGTGTGGGTGAGGGCGTGCCGGAGGGTGATGGTCCCGGGGTGGTGTGGGTTGGACACGTCGAAGTCCACCAGGGCCTCGAGGGGCGTGTCCAGCCCGACGTTGCCTGCAGCCTCCGCCTGCATCGCTGCGACCCCGATCAGCGTCTTGCTGACGCTGGACAGGCGGATGGGCGTGTCGAGGGTGAGCGGTCGGGGCGGCAGCAACCCGGACCACCCGTACGCACCGGTGTACAAGACCTCTCCGGGCGCGAACAAGGCCACCGCCAGCCCGGGTTGCGGGAACGCCTCCAGAAACGCCTGGACCTCGGCGTCCACGGCGGCGATCAGGGCTTCGTCGTGGCGGCCGTGCTGGACCGGTGGAGCGCCCTCGGGAAGCGACGCAGGGGGCCCCAAGGGGAGCGGTCGGCATGCGGCCATCGCGACGACGGCGACGAACACGGGGATCCGGGACATGACGGCACCCAAGGCGAGGACTGTGGGTATTCCGGGCTGCACCGGGCACGGGCGGTTCGATCGGAGTTGTGTCCGACCGGGCGTCAACCGGTCGCCACCAGCCACCACGCGACCGTGCCCATCATCAGACCCACCACCGCGTCGAGCACGCGCCAGGCGACCGGCTGCGCGAACACGGGGGCGAGGCGCTGGGCGGCAAACCCGAGGCTGAAGAAGAACGCGAACGACGCGGTCATCGCGCCCACGGCGAACACCGGAGGGGCCGCGTCCTGGGCGGCGATGCTGCCGAGCAGGACGACGGTGTCGAGGTACACGTGGGGGTTGAGCCAGGTCATCGCGAGGCAGGTGACGAGCACGTCCCGCAGGGCGGCGGGTGCGGTGGACGCGCTGGCCTGCATCGCCTGGCCGCCCACCCACGCACGCCGCAGGCTGATCAGCCCGTACCCCCCGAGGAAGGTGGCGCCGAGCCCGCGCATCACGCCCTCGAAGCCGGGCATGGCCTC
>JAUHWK010000528.1 GCA_030424555.1 bacterium
TTTCATCGGTGTCGGTGTCGGTGTCGGTGTCGGTGCTCCCCGTGTCATGGGTGCCGGGGGTGGCCTGGCTGTCGTCGCCGACGAGGGTCCACTCCGACGCCAGCCATGCGGTGCGGCCCGAGGTGACCCCGGGCACACGGATGGCGATCTCGTTCTCGTGGAACCAGGGCTGGACGGTGGGGCTGTTCCCGTCGACCCCGACCTCACCGTAGATGTCGATCACGCTGCCCTGGAACTCGAGGGTCCAGGTGTCGTCGCCGTTGAGGGCGGAGAGGCCTCCGGAGAACGAGACGTTGGGGATCGACCCGAACTTGGTGGTGAACGCCCCAGACTGGTGCGCGACGACCCAGGAGGCGCCGGGTGCCAGCGTCTCGGCGGTGGGCAGGGCCACGGTGGCGTTGGGGGACGTGGCGCCGTTGGCGTACCCGACGAGGGTCCATCCCGACAGCGGGACGTCGACGGTGCCGACGTTGGTGATCTCCAGGAAGCGGGCGCCTCCGGAGGAGGGATCCTGGGGATCGGCCACCTCGCTAAAGATCAGCTTGGGGCCGTCGGAGACGGTGCCGGTGTCGTCCGTGTCGCCGCTGTCGGGCGGGTCGGTGTCGGACGGGCAGGCGCCGTTGGGTTGGGTGGGCGACCCGCGGTCGGAGCCGCCTGGGATGGTGGCGTCGGCGTAGCACCAGACGTCGGGGTCGGTGTCGTCCCGCTCGAACGCGACGCCCTGCGAGACGCCTCCGACCGCCTGGGTCCACGCACTGCCGGAGAAGTCGACCACGTCGAAGGGGGTGGTGCGGCCCACGCTGCTCAGGGTGAGGACCTCGCCGCTGTTGGACAGGTTGAGGCCGGTGGTCTGGGCGCCGACGATGCCGTAGCAAGCGGACTGGAGCGCCGGGCCGTTGGTCGCGAGCAGGATCCGGTCACCGGGGTTGACGAACAGGTCGGTGGCGAGCTGCCAGGGCGACCCGCCATCGCTCAGCGTGAGCCCGATCAGGTTGGCCTGGACGGTGCCCGTGTAGTGGATCTCGACGTACTCACCCTGGCTGTCGAGGCAGTCGCCGGGACGCGCCATGATCTCGGTGATCTGCAGGGCCTCGTCGGACAGGTCGTCCGCGGTGGGGGGCGGATCGGTGTCGCCGGTCTCGCCCGTGTCGCTGGTGTCGGACGTGTCGCTGGTGTCCGCCCCGGTGTCGTCGGTGTCCGCGGAGTCGGCAGTGTCCGCGGAGTCGGACGTGTCCGCCGTGTCCAGGTCCCCGGTGTCGATCCGATCGGAGTCGTCGGTGTCCTGGGTGTCCTTCCCTGCACCCGCGTTGCACGCGACGGCGAGGGGAACGGCCAACAAGGGGAACAGGGCAGAGCGGGTGCGCATGGAGCCTCCGGCGACCCGGCCCCATAGCGTGGATCCCCTCGGCGGATCGACTGACGATCCGGTGACGGGACCCCTGCGACGTTCGTCACACCCGCCCGGTCAGGGAGGTGGGCTGCACCCGTCGATACACCACGCGACGCCCAGCAGCTGATGGGGCAGGACGCAGGCGGAAGATCCGCTGCCGGCCCACCAGCCCGCCGTCTGGTCGAACGGTGCGCTGGCCTGACCGAGCGCAGCCTGGCTGGTCCAGTCCACACAGGACGCGGCGTCGGATCCGTCGAGCGCCCGCCCGGTCCACGCGCGATCGGTGGGGGGGCGGTTGGCATGGAGTGCCGCGAGATTGTGTGTGTTGCCTGGAGGCGCGGCAGCCCCTCCCGCTGGGCGTTACGCGCGCAGGCCTGGATGGAGGTGTCCTGTGCGCGCGTTGTGGTCTCTTTCGGCGACGGAGATGTTGGAGGCGCTCGCCTCTGGGGAGACGACGAGCGTCGCCCTGGTCGAGGCGCTCCAGGCCCGGGCGGACATCGTCCAGCCCATGGTCCGCGGGTTCACCGAGCAGTACCGCCAGGACGCGCTGGAGGCGGCCCGGGCTGCCGATGCGGCGCGCGCCGCGGGCGACGACCTCGGTCCGCTCCACGGCCTGCCGGTCTCCATCAAGGAGAACTTCGCGTACGAGGGCACGCCCGCCACCATCGGGATCGCCGCGCGCCTGTCCCGCACGGCGTCCACCAACGCCCCGTTGATCCAGGCGCTGCTGGATGCGGGCGCGATCATCCTGGGCAAGACCAACGTCCCCCAGCTGCTGCTGAGCATGGAGACGGACAACGCGATCTGGGGACCGTCCCACAACCCCTGGAACGTGGGCCGGGCGACCGGGGGGTCGTCGGGCGGAGAAGGCGCGGTGATCGCGTCGGGCGCCTCGCCGGTGGGCGTGGGCACGGACATCGGGGGCAGCATCCGGATCCCCGCGGCGTGGTGTGGCATCGCGGGCCTCAAGCCCACGTGGTCGCGCTGGTCGGTCCGGGGCCAAGCTGGCGGACAGCCTGGGCAGGAGGCCATCCACGCCCAGGGCGGGCCGATGGCGCGCACCGTCGACGACCTGATCCTGATGATGCAGGCGCTCACGCCCGCGATGCACGCGCTCGACCCGACCGTCCCGCCGCTGCCCTTCCCCAAGCGGCTGAAGAAGTCCGTGAAGGACCTGGTGGTCGGCTACTACGAGGACGATGGCGTGTTCGAGCCGGCCGCCAGCGTGCGCCGTGCGGTGCGCGAGGCCGCCGAGGCCCTGGAGGCCGCGGGCGCCACGGTCGTCCGCTACGAGCCCACGGCCAGCTGGGAGATGTTCGACACCTACTTCCGCCTGCTGAGTGCGGATGGGTTCAACACGGCGATCCGCACGCTGGAGGGGGAGCCCCTCACCCAGCAGCTGGGGATGGTGGGCCGCGTCGGGCGCCTGCCGACCGGGGTGCGCAACACCGTGGCGACCGTGCTCGGTGCCGCCAGCGAGCCGCGCGTTCAGCGC
>JAUHWK010000529.1 GCA_030424555.1 bacterium
CTCGATCTGTCTGGCTGGCAGATCCGCCAGAACGGCAGCGGGTCGGAGCGCGTGATCTACACGTTCCGGCCTGGTTCCGAGGTGGCGGCGGGCGGGTTCCGGGTGGCGGGGGGACCGTTCGTGGAGGTGGTGGACGACGTGGTCGAGGACCTGGATCTCCTCAGCGGCAGCGGGGGCGACCTGCTGTTGCTGTACGACTGCGAGGGCACCCGCGCCGACGCCATCCTGTACGGCGGCACGAACGACGACGATCTGGAGGACGACGACGGCCTGTCCCGCGCCGAGGCCGCCCCGAAGCCGGGCGACGATCGGTGCCTGGGCCGCCGCCCCGACGGCACGGACACCCAGGTCAGCGTCGACGACATCGTCCTGCTCCCGGCGTGTACGCCCGGGGAGTCCAACGGGCAGGCGGGCACGTCGGGTGGCGGCGGCACGAACGGCCCGGGAGGATGCGGATGCAGCGGCGAGCCCGTCCCCAACGATCCTGGCGTCGACGAGCCTGGGTCCGTCAGGGAGCCCGGTGAGGGGTGTGCCACGGTGCCGTCGGGTCGGTTCGGGGTGCTGGTGGCCCTGCTGGCGGTGGTGGGCCTGCGGCGGCGTCGGGGCTGACGGGGCTCAGTCGCAGCGGGGGTCGGCCGCGACGAGGGCCTCGAACTGCTCGGGGCCGATGGGCAGGGGCGCGCACCCATGATCCTGCTCGCACAGGAGGTCGTGGTCGGCGGCGGGGGCATGGCAGTCAAAACAGTTGCCGCCGAATGCGTTGACGGTCTCGTCCTTGCCGCGGGTCTGGATCGTGGTGCCCTCGTCTGTCGCGAGCAGGAAGAAGAACTCCCAGTCCTGGGTCTCCGGGCTGAAGCCGGCTTCGCGCTTGACCATCGCTTCCTGCGGGACGAGCTGGACCACGGTGCCGGGCGGGAACGTGTTGCCCTCGAGGTTCTCGGCGACCGCGACGCTCGCGTCCAGGTCGCCCAGCAGGTTGTCCACCCAGAACCCTCGCACGGGCGTCATGTCCGAGATGCAGCGGAAGCTGTCGCCGGTGACCTCCACCGTGGTGGCGGGGGGATCGGTGTCGGTGTCCGCGGGGGATCCGGACCCGGTCCCACAGGCGGCGATCAGGATGGACCCGAGCAGCAGGGGACGCGACAAAGTGGAGGCGGTGCGCATGGAAAATCCGGGTTCGGAGGGGCCGAGGGTATCGAGCCGGAGGGGATCCTCCCACGATCCAGTGGTCCAGGGGATCGGTGACGGTCCCTGACAACGACTGGACAACTGCGCCATTTCGGGAAACGATGGGGGGCCGGGCCGAGGTGGGTCCCGGTGTGGGAGGCGGGTTGCAACCGATGCATGATCGGCGAGGCGATCCTCGACGTGGGCCGTGGCGTGCAGCATCGCTGTGCGTGCGCGTGGCCTTGGTGGTGTTGGCGGCCTGTGGCACGGGCCGCGACAAGGATGCGGGATCCGACACGGACGCGCTCGACTCGGCCGACGATGGGTCCCGAGATCCCGCGCAGCTCGGCTTCACCGGGCCGCGGATCCACATCGTCGGCGGTGCCGCCCGCATCAGCCGCCCGGATGTCCGCGCACGCATCGTCGTCGGCGCGCCGCAGCCCATGGGGGCCGCCACCGGGGAGTCCACCTCGCTGCGCCTCGGGGCCGTCCCCCCGTCTCTTCCCTGATGGATCTTCGTGGCGCCGCGTGCGCCCCGTCTCGAACCACGAGCCTCGACCGGAGTCTGTGATGAACACCCCGTGGAATGCGCTTCGTCGCTCCCTTCCGCTCGCGCTGGCGCTCTTCGTCGCCAGTCCTGCCCAGGCCGAGGAGCCGATCGTCGTCCCCATCCAGGGCGTGCTGGCCGATGACGAGGGCCTGCCGCTGGTGGATCCGGTGCCGGTCACCTTCACGCTGTACGACGCCCCGACGGGCGGCACGGCGATCCACGCGGAGACCATCACCGTCGATCCCGACGACGACGGCTTCTTCACCGCGGTGCTCGGCCTGGGCGACGACCTGATGGCGGAGCGGTTCGCCGAGGTCAAGGAGGCGTTCCTGGCCGTGGCGGTGGGCGAGGGCCTCGACCTGGAGCCCCGCATCCGCATCGGCGTGTCGCCGTACGCTGCCACCGCGGCGGTGGCGGGCGACGCCACCACCATCGAGGGCCTGGGCCCGGCAGACTTCCGTCTCGCGACGGACAGCATCCCGTGGTCCGAGATCACCGGCGCGCCGGTCGTCCTGGGCGATCTCGCGTGCGACGACCGCGACCTGGTCGCGTGGAACGCCGCGACCTCCGCGTGGGAGTGTACCGCCCCTGCCGAGACCGCCGAGTCCGATCCGTTCTTCTACGGCAGCCCGGCTGGCTCCATCACCGACACCGACGTCAACCGCTGGGACTCCGCGTTCGCCTGGGGCAACCACGCCGAGGCCGGCTACCTCGCGGGTGAGACCCCCGCGGGTGCGATCACCGACACCGACGTGGGCCAGTGGGACGCGGCGTTTGGGTGGGGTGACCACGCGCAGGCCGGCTACCTCTCGGGCGAGGCGCCGGCTGGAGACATCACCGACACCGACATCGGCCGTTGGGACCTCGCATGGCTGTGGGGAGACCACGCTGCTCAGGGCTACCTCACGGGCGAAGCCGATCCCGCGTTCATGATCTCGCCTGCGGCGGGCATCACCGACACGGACGTGGCGGAGTGGGACGCGGCGTTTGGCTGGGGGAACCACGCTGCGGCCGGGTACCTCACGGGGGAGTCCACCGCGGGTGGGATCACGGACAGCGACGTGGCGGAGTGGGACGCGGCGTTTGGCTGGGGGAACCACGCTGCGGCCGGCTACCTCTCGGGTGAGTCCACCGCGGGTGGGATCACGGACAGCGACGTGG
>JAUHWK010000530.1 GCA_030424555.1 bacterium
TCCAGGCCACCGGTGCCATCCCTCGCGGCCTCGGGACCGTCGGCCCTCGCCACGTCACCTCCTCGCCCTCTGCAGCCATGACGGTGCCCTCGGGGGCCACCCGCCCATCGACCGCCTGCCCACCGACGAGGAACGGGAGCCGGTCGTCCATCCCACGCGCCGCCAGCCCCGCGGCGAGCGTCTCAAACCCCGCCACCACCAGCCCATGGTCGACCCGTTGGGCGACGGGTGGGTCCGGCGGATCCCACCCCACGACACGCCACCCGGTCGCCGCCTCCGACCGCCCCGCCATCAAGGCCTCTGCGACCGCGTCCGTCAGCCGGGTGGCGGCGGGATCGGTCAGGTGCCGCATGTCCCGGAAGTCGTGATCCGACAGGGGCATGCCCCGCAGGTCCAGGTACAGGCCACCCGCGTCGCCCACCAAGCGCGCGACCTCGGTCTCGACCGTGAACGGCACCTGGTCGTTGTCCGCGTGGCTCGGAGGGAACGGCGCCCGGACCAGCGCCAGCCGGGCACCGTGGGCCGCGGTGAGCGCGAGCAGATCCGGGATCAAGCTGTCCTGGGTGACGTCGAGCCCTGTCAGGTCCAGATCCTCTTGCGCCTCCAGCCCCAACCCCGTCGGCCGATCTTGGTGCAGCCGCCGCGACAGGGCCGCCTCTCGAAGGACCGTCGTCCGGGCACGCTGGCCGAGCTGCTGGCCGACGTCGGCGTCGGGCACCCCCGTCCACCACGCCCCCACCAGGCGGTTGCGCAGGTCGGCCACGCCGTCGATCCGCCACTGCCCCGCCCGTGCGCGGGCCTGCATCGCCGGCAGCACCAGGCCGTTGGGGAGCCCGAAGGTCTTGCGGGCGATCGCGTCCTCGTCGCCCTCCAGCTGGTCCGCCAGGCGATCGGCCGCCTCCTGGCCGAGGACGTCAGGGGTCGCCATCGCGGTGAGGGCCCCCACCCACAGCACGACGCGGGGACGGTGTCCCGCCCCGAACACCCGGTTGCGCAGGATGGCGTAGACATGGGGGGCCGTGGCGCGCGGCAGGGTGAGCAGGACCAGGTTTCGGCGTGGAACGCCCAGCCGATCCGCCAGGCGGGCCTCGTCGACGTCCGTCTTCGCCAGGCTGCTGCCGACGACGACGACCTCGGGCTCCCCCAGCGCCAGCCGCTCCTCGAACACCGCGACGATCTCCGCCGGCGCCTCGGGTCGGGCCAGCGACCAGCCCAGCGCCGCGACGACCGCGAGCGGGACGAGCGCCGCCAGCCACCGAGCGCCCCGCCGGGCGTGGACCGCCCGGGATGACGCGTCCGGAGCCTCCGGCGCGCCCTCCGTCATCGGTCAGCGCCGGCCGCCCGTCGGACCGGGATCGTCCGGGCCGCAACCCAGCCCCGCCGCGACGGTGGCCGCCTCCTGGACCGTGCGGGCCATCGTCGAGCGGACGCGGCCCTCCTCCATCATGAACAGCCCCGCGATGGTGCAGCCCGCCGGGGTGGTGACCTGGTCGCGCAGGGCCGCGGGGTGGATGTCGGTCTGCAACACCATCCGGGCCGTCCCCTGCAGGGTCTGGGCGGCCAGCTCGGTGGCGACGTCCCGCGGAAGGCCCATCATCACGCCCCCGTCTGCGAGGGCATCGACGATCACGCTCGCGAACGCCGGTCCCGAGCCCGACAGGCCCGTCACGGCGTCGAGGTGGATCTCGTCGAGCACCCGGACCCGGCCGACCGCGGCGAAGATCGACTCCGCCAGCGCCAGATCGTCAGACGTGGCCGCAGACCCAGGGGACAGCACGGTCATGCCCTCGCGGATCAGCGCCGGCGTGTTGGGCATGGCCCGGATGTGCCGGGCCGAGGGTGCCCACGCCTCCAGCTGGGACAGGCGCACACCCGCACACAGGCTGACGACCAGGGTGTCGCGGAGCGCGTCCTCCATCCCGTCCGCCGTGAGCACGCCCCGCGCGATCTGCGGCTTGGTCGCCAACACCACGACGTCCGCACCCCGCGCGGCCTCCAGGTTGTCGGTGGACACGGTGACCCAGCCGAGGTCGCGGGCGAGCCGCGCGGCCCGATCGGCGTGGCGGACCGTGGCGCGCACGGTCCAGCCGTCGGCGACGCCATCGGCGTGCAGACCACCCAGGATGGCGCGGCCCATGGTGCCGCAGCCGAGCACGGTGAGGTGACGAGACATGCCCGGCGTGTCACACGACCGGCCCCCCCCGTCGAGGCGACGATGACCGAGGACCGTCCCGCGCCGTGGCGCCTCGTGGCCGTGCTCGCGGTGGCGGTCGGCGCCGTGAGCACCGCGGGGGTCCTGGCGCGGTCGGCAACCGAGGCCGCCCCGGTGGCGGTCGCGTTCTGGCGCGTGGCCGCCACCGCCGTCCTGTTGCTCCCGTTCCTCGGACGACCCGCACGCGGCGACGTGGGACGGATGGCCCTGGCCGGCGCGCTGCTCGGCGCCCACTTCGCCACCTGGTTCGTCGCCCTGCGCTGGACGACGGTCCTGCACAGCACCGTGCTCGTGTGCTTGTCCCCGGTGTGGGCCGGTCTGGCCGAGCGCTGGCGGGCGGGACACCTGCCTCGCCCCGCCTTCTGGCTGGGGGTCGCGATGGCGGTGCTCGGCGCGGGGCTCCTGGCCGGGGACACCGACGCGCGGGCCACCTTTGCGGGCGACGCCCTCAGCGTGCTCGCGGGCTTGTTTGGCGCCGCCTACCTGGTGATCGGCAGCGGGGCGCGCGCCCAGGTCGGCATCGCCGCCTACATGGGATGGACGGGACTGTTCGCCGCCGTGTCGCTCGTGCCGTGGATCGCCGCGCAGGACGTGCCGCTCACCGGGTGGTCCGCCCAGACCTGGGCCCTCATCGCCGCGTGCGCTGCCGTGCCCCAGCTCCTC
>JAUHWK010000531.1 GCA_030424555.1 bacterium
GATGCTTCCAGAAGACGGCCTGCTCGTGCCGTGGATCGTGCCCACGGCGGGCGACCCGTTCGTGCTCGCCCTCACCCATCGTGAGCTGCACGAGGTCTTCGGGGAGGTGATCGGCAGCCGGTCCTGGGACGAGTATCGCTGCTGGCACTTTCCCCGGGAGCCCCTGGCGGCGCGAGCGTTCAAGGTGCGACTTCCAGATGCCGTTCCGCTCGGGTCGTCGCCGCGTCGATCCTCGGAGCGAACCCAGGGTCCCGCCCGTTCCCGGTCCAAGCCTGCGCCCGCCGATCCCCTCGCCCTCGTCGCCGCCCACCTCGCCATCCACAAGCGCGTATCCGAGGCACAGCTCGTCACGCTCCTCGGCAGCACCCGCGAGTACCGCAAGGTTCAGCGTCAACGCGACGACCTACCCCTCCCCCCCAACACGCGACTCGACGTGCAGGCCACGGCCGAGGGCACGTTCTGGAGGCTCGTCCCCGCATGAGCGCCTTCTACGACTTCCACGAGCGGCTCCGCAGCGCCATCGTCCGCGAGTTGGGATGGGCCTCCTTGCGGCCGGTGCAGGACGAGGCCGGCGCCGCCCTCCTCGCGGGGCACAACGCGGTGGTGCTCGCCCCCACCGCCGGAGGCAAGACCGAGGCCTCGATGTTCCCCGCCCTGTCGATGATGCTCGATGAGGCGCCCGCCGGGGTGGGCATCCTGTACGTCGCGCCGATCAAGGCCCTGCTCAACAACCAGGCCGAACGGCTCGGGCGGTACACCGAGATGGTGGGCCTGGACCGATTCGTGTGGCACGGCGACGCGACCCCTTCGGCCAAGCGGGCGTTCGTCTCTGATCCTTGTGAGTTGCTGATGACCACGCCGGAGTCGCTGGAGGTGATGCTCGCCTCCTCCAGGGTCCCGGTGAAGCAGGTGTTCGGCGACCTCCGCATCGTGGTCGTCGACGAAGTCCACGCGTTCGCGGGCACGGACCGCGGCGCCCACTTCATGAGTGTGTTGGAGCGTATCGCCCAGTACAGCCGGTTCGATGTGCAACGGGTCGGGCTGTCGGCGACCGTCGGCAACCCCGCGGCCATCCTACGCTGGATCGGCGGATCCTCACGGCGCGACGGCGTGGTGGTCGATCCGCCCAAGCCCCCAGCGCCCCGCGAGTTGCTCGTCGAGTACGACGAGGACGACCGTGTGCTGTCCGACAAGGCCGCCGCACGGGCCCGTGGCCTGAAGTCCTTGTTCTTCTGCGAGAGCCGATCGGTGTCTGAGGCGACCGCCGAAGCCATGCGCAAGCGCGGCACCGAGGTGTACGTCCACCACAGCAGTGTGTCGTACGAGGAGCGCGCCGAGGCCGAGGCCCGCTTCCACCGAGGACGCAACACCTGCATCGTGTGTACCAGCACCCTGGAGCTGGGCATCGACGTGGGCGACCTCGATCGCGTGCTCCAGCTCGACGCCCCCTCCAGCGTGAGCGCATTCCTCCAACGGATGGGTCGCACCGGCCGCCGCGACGACAGCGTGGCCAACATGACGTTCTACTGTGGCGGCGACACCACGGTGATGCAGGCCGCCGCCTTGATCGAGCTGGCCAAGCGCGGTTGGGTCGAGTCCGTTCCCGTGCAGGATCGGTGCTGGCCAGTCCTCGTCCACCAGCTGCTGGCGATGTGCCTCGGCCAGGGCGCCATCCAGCGCGACGACGTGTGGGCCCAGCTGAGGCGCGTCCCGGACTTCTCCGGCATCGCACGGCCCGAGTTCGACGCCGTCGTCCGCCACATGGTGGAGACGGAGTACCTGTACGAGACCGACGGCCTTCTCGCGATGGGCGACGCCGCCGAGCGCGCATACGGCCGCAAGAACTTCATGGAGCTGTACGCCGTCTTCTCCACGCCCCAGCTGTACAAGGTGTTCACCACCGCTGGGAAGGAGCTGGGGAGCCTGGAGCAGGCCTTCGTCGACCGCATCAGCGAGAACGGCGCCACCTTCCTGCTCGCCGGCCGGCCTTGGCAGGTCACCGCCGTCGACCACCAGGCACGCGAAGTCCGCGTCGCACGCGCCCCCGCCGGCACCCGGCCCACCTGGGGCGGGATGACCCCGCAGTTCCTGTCCCGTGGTCTGGCGGAGGCGATGCGGGACCTCCTTCGGGACGAGGAACCCCGGCCCTACCTGAGCCCCGAGGCCGCCCGCCGGCTGGAGGCGCACCGCGACGCCTTGCACGATCTCCTCCAGATCAACCCGACGCCGGTGCTCGAGGGCGAACGCAACGTGCTGTGGTGGACCTTTGGCGGCGGCCGCATCAACACGACCCTCAAGTACGCCATCGAGGCCCTGGTGGACGGCCCCGTCGTGACGGACAACCTCTCGCTGCGCATCGGCCACGACAACGCCTCGACCCGTGCCACCGACGCGCTGGCCGAACAGCTCGCCGACCCCAAGATCTGGCGCGACGGCCTCACCGACGGCGTCCGCCACCGCTGTCCCGAGTACCGCTTGTCCAAGTTCCAGCGCGCCCTCCCCGACTGGGCCCAGCAGGAGATGGTCCACGCCTACGTGCTCGACATCGAGGGCGCGCAGGCCGTGGCGAGGGCGAGGGTGCGGGGGTGGTGATGCGACACCGAAGGCCAGCAGACCATCGATTGGAGGTCCGAACATGAACCACGCTTGGATGGTGCGCGCCGGCCACGGTGCGGCCTACGTCCATCTCATCGTCGGCGAGTCCATCGCCGCGATCGGGGTGTCGGCCCCTGACAACACGGTCTTGTCCAAGGTCGCGTCCAAAGAGCAGGCCCGTGCATGGGTCCACGCCGCCCAGCCTGGATGGAACGCCAACAAGGTCGGCGCGGAGGCCAGCTTGCTGTGGCGATTCGTCCAAGAGGTGTCGGTG
>JAUHWK010000532.1 GCA_030424555.1 bacterium
GTGGCTGACAACGGCGTCCTTGGCGTAGCGCACATCGCGCGCCGGCTTGACGACCAACACCCGCAGGCGCGCGATCTCCGCCCGGCGAAGCCGCCGCATGAGCTCCTCGGTCTTGCCCGAGAACATGCAGCCGGCGATCACCTCGATCCGTCCGGCGCCAGGGGGATACGCGTGTGCCATGGCGCGCGGGTAGCACGGTGTCTGCTCCGTGTCGCCGGGCTCGGAGGGCCGGTGCAAGGATCCCCATCCGCCCTCGTCGGGCTTCGGCCGGTTCGCGCGCGCGTCACGACGTCGGACGGCTGGTCGCTCGAGGTCACCCGGGGCGTCCCCGAGATCCCGATGGGTGACGACCGACACCGGCCGCCGGTGCTGTTCGTCCCCGGCTACGGCATGAACGCCCACCTGTTCCACCACCACCCGAGCGGACCCAGCTTCGCCGAGGTGCTGTACGCCCAGGGCTTCGACCCGTGGAGCGTCGACCTGCGTGGCACCCGGTCGTCACGCGCGCCCTCCCCGCGGTCTCGACCCCGCCTCGCCGATCAGGCCTTCCGCGATCTTCCCGCGGTGCTCGACCACGTCGCCGAACGCCGAGGGGTCGCGCGCGTCCACGCGATCGGGTGCAGCCTCGGCGGGGCCTTGCTGTACGCCCATGGGGGCCGGGACGCCCACCGGATCGACCGGTTGGTGACGATGGGGAGCCCGCTCGTGATGGTCGCCGACACCGCGATCTTGCGGGCCCTGGCCGCGATCGGCCCCCTCGCCGCACGCGTTCCCGTCCGGGGCACCCGGCCCCTGGCGCGGATCGCCCTGCCCTGGGTGGCGCGGGTCGCCCCCGAGGCGTTGTCCTTCTACCTGAACCCCGCGCTGATCGACCTGGCGCGGCCTGCTCGGCTCGTGCAGACGGTGGAAGATCCCTCCCCCACGATCAACGTCGCGATGTCCGCGTGGGCGCGCGACGGGCGGCTCCGCTTGGACGGCCACGACGTCACCGAGGGACTCTCCGCGTTCGACCGCCCCTTGCTGGTCACCTACGCCGCGGAGGACGGCGTGTGTGTGCCCCGGGCAGCCCTCACCGCGGTCGAGGCGACCGGCGGTCCCGTGGAGGTCTTGCGGGTCGACCACCCCGACGGGGCCGTGCGCCACGCCGATCTGTTCATCGCCCGGTTCGCACCCACCGGCGTGTTTCCCTCGGTGGCGGCCTTCTTGCGGGGCGCCGTCTCGGACGCCCAGCCCACCTGATCGGATCAGGCCTCGGCCGGATCCCCGCTCCACGCGCGGTGGGTGGCCCGCAGCCGCGCGAGCACGTCCGGGTCCTCGTCCTCGTCGACCGCCTCCAGGGCCGCATCCAGGTGGACGAAGGCCTCGGCGTCCGCACCGCGCTCATGGGCTGCCAACGCCGACAACCAGTGGGCGTGGACCCGGGTCCGATCGTCCAGGGTGTCCATGGCGAGCAGATCCTTCAGCGCCGGCCCCACCGCCTCGTCCCCGGACTCGATGCGCTCGAGGATCGACAGCAAGGACACCCGCCCCCGGTTCTCCTCGTCCTCGAACGGCGCCGCCATCGCCTCGGCGAGCAGAGGGGCCGCCTGGTCCCGCCAGCCCACGTCCGAGGCCGTCTCGGCGACCGCCCACAACACCTCGCCCTCGCCCGACGCCTCGCCGGGCGACAGCCGCCGCAGCGCCCGCCCCGCATGGTCGACCACCCGCGCGACCACCGCCGCGGCGTCGGCGTCCTCCGTCGCCTCGGCCCACGCCCGGGCCGCCAGCACCGCCCAGCTCGGGTTGCGCCGGACCGCGACGAGGTGGTCCAGGGCATCCCCATCGAACGCCACCAGCGCTGCCCGCGCCGCTGCCATGGCCTCACTGCGAACGGCGTCCTCCAGTCCCAGGGCCGGGAGCAGCCGGAGGATCACCGCCCGAACGGCGTCGTGCCCAGGCTCCTCGCCCAGGGCCGCGAGCGCGTCGTCCCGCTTCGCACGAAACGCTGCGACGGCTTCGGATGCGTCGGCGCCCGTCGCCAGCTGGGGGGCACGGGCCACCCAGGCGGCCCGCTCGGATGGATCGAACATGCGCGCTCCCTCGGCCGTGGGGTGGTCAGGCCGGCCGCGCACGGTATGGTGGGACATCGGCACGCGGCAAGGGGGCTGCGTGTCGGAGGTCCGGGTCCACCCGGGCCGAGGTCCAGGTTCGCCTGGATCGGGGACCCGGGCTTGCCCGGGAGCACATGGGGGGACGCCTTGGGCACACCGACCGATCCGATCGCCGCGATCACCGAATCCACCACCGGAACCACGGGGGGTGGCGCGCCCACACGGCTCCGTGAGCGGCGCCCGTCCGACCGGGTCCGCGTGTCCCGACCGGGCTCCCGCCTGGCAGACCCGGTCCGCGCGGCCGAGGCCCACGATCCCGTGCTCCGCACGGCCCTGCGCATCCTGGAGACCGCCCCCCGCGGGGCCACCCGCCGCGACCTGATCAGCGCGCTGAAGCTGCCCGCCGCCCGGTGGCGCGGGGTCCGCGATGCCCTGCTCGACTCAGGCCTCGCCGTGCTGCGAGGCCGAGGGCCTGGGCTGCGGCTGGTCCACATCGACCACGCCTCGTCCTCGGCCCCGTGCTTGCCGGCGCGGGATCTCGACCGAGCCCGCACCCGGTTGGCCTCGCTGGTCGCGGCCACCCAGGAGTTCGACAGCCGCGTGGCGCAGGAGGTCACCGGCCTGGACGCAGATGCCGTTCGGCGCTTGCTCAAGGAGCTGGTCGACCAAGGGGCGCTGGCCCGGGTCGGCGCCAAGCGGTGTACCCGCTACCGTCGGATCACCGACTGAGGGCACCCGCCGCAAGACCGCGACGCTTCCGGACCGCGATGCTTCCGG
>JAUHWK010000056.1 GCA_030424555.1 bacterium
GGCGGGCCTGTACCCCTCGGGAGAGGGGGCGGGCTTCGGCGGCGGCATCGTCAGCTGTGCGCTGGACGGGATGCGGATCGCGCGGGCGATCGTCGAGGCCCACGCGTCGACGCCGTGAGCCGAGGGCCGGGGACGCAGGGGGGAGACCCCCCAACGAAGAACGCCGCCGGGACGAATCCGCGGCGGCGTTCTGGGTTGGGGTTCTGCTGCCCGGGTCCGAGGACCGTGGGAGCCGGTGGGGTGACCGGCAGGCAGGAGAAGTGGTGGAGCGGGTGATGGGATTCGAACCCACGACCCTCAGCATGGCAAGCTGATGCTCTACCCCTGAGCTACACCCGCTCGAAGCCCACGCCGTTTAACCGTCGGGCGGGGCGTGTCAAGGAAGGGCGCGACGCCGGATGCGGTCCAGGGGTTCGTGCCATGCGGGCGGCGCGACGGAGCGGGCGATGGCCGCCCGTTCTGCGAGGTGGGACCCGAGCGCGAGGCGTGCGTCCTGCCAGGTGGCGGCGCCGTCTTCTCCGACGGACGCGGCCAAGGCAGCCCATAGACCGGGCGATGGCCCGGACTCCGCGAGGATGTGGGCGGGGGGAGGGGTTCCACCGGTCCCCAGCAGGGCGTCGACCATCTCGGCGACGGCGGCGCGGTGACGGACCGTGCCCTGGCCCACCTCGAGGGCGTCCAGCGCTTCCTTGAGGGCGATCACCTGCCAGGTGGCGACCAGGTCGGCCGTGGCCTCCGACCACGCCCGGGCGTCCCGGATGCCCTGGACCCGGTCGTACAAGCCCGCGCACGGCGGCACATCGCAGGCGTTCTCGAGGCGCAGCGCCTCGAGCGCGATCAGGGCGCCTCCCACCGCATCGGGGTGGACGGCGTGGGGGGTGAAGCGCTCGAAGGCCTGCATGAGCAGGGCGGCGACCGGCGCTTCGGCCTGGGTGGTCTCCTGGGCGGCGCGTCGCTGGTCTGCCCAGGCGCCTTGCTCGCTGGCGCGGTCGGCGGCCGCGCGGACCAACGCGAGCCCTGTGGCCTCGCGCAGGCGGTCGAACCCCTCGGGGCTGTGGGGTGGGACCGTGGGATCGGGGTGGGCGCGGGCGGCGAGGAGGCGCCCGATGCGCGCGGACCGCCACCGGCTGTGAGCAGGCGCTTCCAGGGCCGCGGCGACGGGGGCGAGCGGGATGTCGGGCCCCGCGAGCCAGTGTCGGAGCACCGCGCGCTCTCCCGCGGCACGGACGGCGTCTGGGAGGTCCTCCCGGCGCGGGGCGAGGCCATCGAGGGCGGAGGCGGTGTGTCGCACCTCCGTCTGCACGGAGGGCAACGGGGTGAGGATCCGGGTGACGGCCTGCATGGTGTCGGCGTCGGGCGCGCCCGTCACGGCACCGAGCCGGCGCTCGGCGAGCCCGAGCCGGTAGCCCCACGACAGCGCCTCGGCTTCGGTGCCGGGCCACCGGGCGGCGAGCGTGGCGGCCCCCGCGGAGAGGTCGCCCCGGGCGCGCTCCAGCCCGGCCAGCGTGGTGGCGACATCGCGCAAGGCGTCGACGTGCTCCAGGCGATCCAGCACCGACGGGTCGGGGAAGCGCGGGCGGCGGGCGAAGGGATCCCCCCGCAGCGAGGCGGCCAGCGCGCTGGCGCGATCGACCACATGGACTGCCTGCGCCGCGGCGTCGTCGGGCGGCAGGCTCAGGGCGCTGGGGACGTGGTTCGAGCACGCGATGCCCAGACACAAGGCCGTGCTGGAGAGCCAGCGCACGGGGTCAGGGCGCCGGGTCGCCACGGAGCGCGTCCTCCAGCAGGGAGCGGTTTCCACCGAGGTAGTCGAACAACGACGCGACGGTCACCAGCGTGATCACGAGCATGGTCCACCAGGGAACCACGTCGAGCCAGGGCAGGTCGGGCCACAGGCTGGCCGCACCCATCGCGAGGAAGCACACCTGGGTCCCGATGCCTTGGACGACGGCCTTGAGCTTGCCGGAGGGGCGGGCGGCGAGCACGACCTGCCGGGTGGCGGCGATCGAGCGAAGGAAGCTCACCGTGCTGTCCCGGTAGAAGATCGCGAGGATCATCCACAGGTCCGCACGGCCCACCGCGTACAGCCCGACGAACAGCGTGAACCGGCAGAACGCGTCGGCGAAGGGGTCGAACAGCTTGCCGAAGTCGGTGACGGCGTCGTAGCGGCGGGCCATCCATCCGTCTGCCAGGTCCGTGAGTTCCAGCAGCAGGGCGAGGACGGCGGCGGCGACGATGCCAGCCGTCCCCCCTGCGACCAGACACGCCACCGCGAGCGGTGCCAGGGGCAGCCGGATCGCGGTCATCAGGTTGGGCGGGAATGGCGCGGCCATCACGGCGTCCTCGGGTCGGTCGGTCGGTCCTGGCCAGGCGGGCGGACCCGACGGTCCCGGAGGTATCCCGCACCGCTGATCAGCGCGGCCCCCATCGCCGCCAGTCCCACCGCCGTCCCGACCGTGGGCCAGGCGACACCCAGCCAGGGACCGGGGAACATCAGGATGCCGAGTGCGGTGCCCTCGTAGGAGGTGGCGAGCTGCCCCCACCGGGAGGCCGACACCCGGGTCCCGTGGCGGGCGATCGTGAGCCACACGACGCCGACGAGCAGGTCCCGCAGCACGAACGTCCCCGCCATCCAGGGGGCTGCACGCCCCGCGAGGCCGAGCCCGATCCACGCCGAGCTCAGCAGCACCTTGTCCGCGATCGGGTCGAGCACGGCCCCCAGCGCCCGGTTCGAGCCCCAGCGGGCGGCGAGGCGACCGTCGATCAGGTCCGTGAGTCCTGCCACGGTGAACAGCAAGAAGGCGGTGGCCGGGGCATCCTGGATCACCAGCCACAGGACGAGGGGCCCGGCGAGACCTCGGGACGCCGTGATCGCGTTGGGCACATGGCGGAGCATGGGGCGGACCTATCGCTGCGCCCCCCCCAGGGGGATGCCCCGCGCGGCGTCGCTGCGGTTAGGGCATGGGGACCTTGGAGATCCCATGGTCCACGACCCCGACCTCACCTCCGACTTCCTCGTCCTCGGCACCGGTGTCGCCGGCCTGTCTTTCGCGCTCAAGGCGGCGCGGCACGGCACGGTCACGGTGATGACCAAGGACGTCCCGCACGAGTCCAACAGCCGCTACGCGCAGGGGGGCATCGCGGCCGTGTGGGGGGAGAACGACGATGTGGACAGCCACATCCAGGACACCTTCGTGGCCGGGGCAGGCCTGTGTCGCCCCGATGCGGTCGCCCAGACGGTCCGCGACGGCCCGGACCGGGTCCGGGAGCTGATCGCGCTCGGGGTCGAGTTCACCCGCCGCGCGTCCCACCCCGATGAGTACGACCTGCACCGAGAGGGGGGCCACGCCCACCGGCGGATCCTTCATGCGGAGGACCTCACCGGGGCCGAGCTGGTGCGCGCACTGCACGAAGCGGCGGTGGCCGAGCCCAACATCCGGATCCTGTCGCACCACGCCGCTGTCGACCTGATCACCCGGGGCCGTCTCGCGCGTCGGCGTCAGGAGATCCCCCCGGAGGACGACGAGGTGGTGGGCGCCTACGTCCTCGACCAGTCCACCGGTGTGGTCCAGGCGTGGGCCGCCAAGTTCGTCGTGCTCGCCACCGGGGGGGCCGGGCGCCTGTACCGGTTCACCACCAACCCCCGCATCGCCACCGGGGACGGCATCGCGATGGCGTGGCGGGCGGGGGCGCGGGTGGCGAACATGGAGTTCGTCCAGTTCCACCCCACCGCGCTGTACCACCCGGACCTGCGCACCTTCTTGATCAGCGAGGCCCTGCGCGGGGAGGGGGGCAAGCTCGTGCTGCCCAGCGGCGAGCGCTTCATGCCCCGGTACGATGCGCGTGAGGAGCTGGCCCCCCGCGACATCGTCGCCCGGGCGATCGACTCCGAGCTCAAGCGCAACGGCATCGAGTGCGTGTACCTGGACATGACCCACCTGTCCGACGACGCGTTCGCATCCCACTTCCCCAACATCCACCGCACGCTCGCCTCGGTCGGCATCCACCCCGCGAGCCAGCCCATCCCTGTCGTCCCGGCAGCCCACTACCTCTGTGGGGGCGTGCAGACCGATCTGCATGGCGCCACCAGCCTCGGACACCTGATGGCGATCGGGGAGACCGCCTGCACGGGGCTTCACGGCGCGAACCGTCTCGCGAGCAACAGCTTGCTGGAGGCCACGGTATTCGCAGACAAGGCCGTGGCCCACTGTGCGGGACGGCTGGCCGACACCACCCTCGAGACCGACCTGCCCACCTGGGAGACCGGCCGGGCCCAGGACCCCGACGATCGTGTCGTGATCCACCAGACCTGGCAGGAGATCCGCCAGTACATGTGGAACTACGTGGGTATTGTCCGGACGCACAACCGGATGAAGCGGGCCCGGCGCCGCACCGCCCTCGTGCAGGAAGAGATCGAGCACTACTACTGGGACTACAAGCTCACCCTGGATCTGATCGAGCTGCGCAACCTGGCGACGGTCGCGGACCTGGTGATCCAGTGCGCGCTCAAGCGGCGCGAGAGCCGCGGGCTGCACTACAACCGCGACTTCCCCGACACCGACCCCCGGTTCCAGCGCGACACCGTGATCCAGCGGTTCCGCTAGGAGGCTGTGGGCTGTCCGGTCAGGCGGCGAGCACGTCGTCGAGCGAGGCACCGCGGCCGACCAGCGCCTCGACGGCCTCGGACTGGGCAGGCACGCCGGCGGTGAGGTTCTCGGGTGCGGCGTCGGTGACGACCCAGTCGTTCTCGATCCGAATGCCGCCGAACCCCAGCCACCCCTCGGCGGCCTCCCAGTTCACCAGATCGCCGAGCGCGTCGTGCAGGCGCGCGTCGCCGAGGATGGACGGCACGACGTACAGGCCGGGCTCGATGGTGACCACCCAGCCCGCCTCCACCGGCAGGTCCAGGCGGAGGTTGGACAGGCCGAACTGGGGGCTGCGTCGCGCGCCCGCGGGGTAGGCCGCGCGGTCCCCGAAGGCCTCGAGGTCGTGGACGTCGAGGCCGAGCAGGTGGCCGACCCCGTGGGGGAAGAACACCGCGTGGGCACCACGGGCGACGAGATCATCGACGCAGGCACCTTGGAGCAGCCCCTCGTCGACCAGGTGCTGGGTGAGCACCCGGGCCGCCGCGAGGTGGACTTCCCGGTACCCGACCCCAGGGCGGAGCAGGGCGGCGGCGGTGTCGTGGGCCTCCAGCACCGCGTCGTACGCAGCGCGCTGCCGAGGGCTGAAGCGACCGGAGACCGGCCAGGTGCGGGTGACGTCGACGCCGTACCCGTTGCGGTCGACCTCGCCCCCGCCGTCGCACAGGACCATGCGGCCGTCGTGGCAGACGGCGTCGTGGCCGTGGTGGTGAAGCACCTCGCCCTGCTGGGTGAGGATGGTGTCGTAGCCCTCGGAGCAGCCCCGGGCGTGCAGGGCGGCCTGGAACAGCACGTGCAGGGCGCGCTCGGTGGTGCCGTGGGTGGTGGCGGCCATCGCGAGGCGGTGGGCGGCGACGGTGGCCTCGGCGGCGACGCGCATCGCGGCGAGCTCCTCGGGGGCCTTGCGCCGACGCAGCGGGATGAGGACGTCCACGAGGTCGTCGTCGCCGTGGTGCTCCCCAAACTGGAGGGGCCGGCCCGTCCATCGCGACACAGCGGCGTTCACGCCAGCGTCCGCGCAGGCGACCATGGCGGGCGTGTCCTGCGTGGCGGCGGCCTCGGCGCCGGACAGGGGGGCGATGCGGTCGACCCCCAGGCGGGCGCGGAGGTCCTGGTCGGTCTCGGCCTCTCCCTCCCACAGGGCGCTGTCGGGGTGGACGGGGGGACGGAACACGGTGGTGGTGCCGTCGGCCTCGATGCGTGCGTGGCACCCGGGGCCCGGGTCGCCGATCAGGTACAGCATCGTGCTGTCTTGGCGCCAGCGAAGGCCGTACCCAGGCAGGTTGCGGTCGCGCAGGCCGTGGCCGAGCACGAACACAGGGCGGCCGAGGGCCTCGACCAGGCGGCGGCGGGTGGCGGCACGAAACGACGCGGTGGGCATGGGGACTCCTGGAGGTCTCAGCGGAGCTGCTCGCCCTCGAACCGGGCCTCGCCGTGGCCGTAGCCGGACCCGACGTGCAGGGTGAGGGCGGTGGGCTGGCGGGTGTCTCGGGAGAAGCGGGCGACCCACAGCTCGCTCCACACCGTGTCGTGGACGAACAGGGCCCGGTCGAGGGCGCTGGCGCGGCGGAGGCGGAACACGCTGACCAAGGCCTGCTCGCGCCCGGCCTCGTCGACCAGCTTGAGGCGCCAGCCCTCGTCGTCGCGATCGAACCGGACCTCGTCGTCGTACAGGCTGCTGGCCGCGCTGAACACGATCTCGTGGTAGGCGTCGCCGTCCTGCTCACTGCGGATCCGCACCCCGTCGACGTCCATCACGGGCCCGAGCAGCCGGGCCTGCTCGTCGACCAGGGTCTGGCGGAAGGCGTCCGACAGGTAGGTGGCCCGCAGGTCGAGCGCGGTGCCCATGCGCCACACCACCTGGAGGCGCTGGGTGTGGCTCCACATCGCCTTCTCGTAGTCCACGCGGGGCCCGCCGCAGCCGATGCCCACCGCGCACGCCAGGACAGCCAGCCCAGCGCGCAGGCCCAGGATCCTGGGACGGGCGATCACGGAGACGCCGTGGCCGCGGCGTCGATCAGGACCAGCGACAGGGACGGGAAGAACACGATCAGGGCGAGGCAGAACAGCATCAGCAGCAAGAAGGGGAGGACGGACCGGATGACCTCGAGGACGGGGCGGTCGAACACCGTGGTGGCGACGAACAGGTTGATGCCCATCGGCGGGGTCAGGTAGCCGAGCTCCAGGTTGACGATGAACATGATCCCGAAGTGGATCGGGTGGATGCCATAGCTCGCGGCGATGGGGGCCAGCAGCGGCGCCACGATCAGGATCGCGCTGAGGATGTCCATCACGCAGCCGAGCGCGAGCAGGAACAGGTTGACCATCACCAGGAACATGAACGGCGTGCTGACGTGCTCGACCATCCAGGCGGTGGCGGCCTCGGGGATCTGCTGGAAGGCGAAGAACCGGTTGAGGCTGATCGCGATCACCAGCACCAGGAACAGCGATCCCATCATCACGGCGCTGTCGGCCAGGATGCGTGGGATCTCCCGCAGGTCCAGCTCGCGGTTGACGAAGACCTCGACCACGAGGGCGTACACGACGGCGACGGCGGCAGCCTCGGTGACGGTGAACACGATCTGGAGGTCGATCCCGAGGAACGACAGGTCGATCCAGCCGTAGATGCCGCCGAGCACGAGCACGGGGAGCATCAAGCTCGGCAGGCCGCGGACGAGCGCACGGCCGAACTCCCGGGCGCGCGTGGAGCCCTCGGGGATGTCGACGTGGCCGACGATGCCGGGGGTGCCCGGGCGCGGCCACGCGATGAAGAACGTGTACAGGATCAGGACGAGGGCGATCAGCAGTCCGGGCAGGATTCCCGCCTTGAACAGGACGGTGGGGTCGACCGTGCCGACCGCCGGGTTGCCGCTGACGATGATCGCGTACACCAGCATCGGGACGGAGGGCGGGATGATGATGCCCAGCCCGCCGGCGGTGGTGAGCACCCCCATGCTGTAGCGCTCGGGGTAGCCCGCGGCGGTGAGCATCGGGAACAGGATCGAGCCGATCGCGATCACGGTGACCGGACTGGATCCGCTGATCGCGGCGAAGAAGGCACAGGACAGGACGGCGGCCGCGCCGAGCCCACCGGGGAGGCCCGCGAGGCCCAGGCGCGCGATGTCGATCAGGCGGCGTGCGATGCTGCCTTCGGTCATCAGGTTGCCCGCGAGGACGAAGAACGGGATCGCCAGCAGCTCCTGCTTCTTGGTGGCCTCGAACATGTCGTGGATGACGCTCTCGGCGCTGGTGCCGCGCAGGAGCATCCACGAGGCGACGGTGCCGACGCCCACGCCGACGAACAGGGGCGCACCCAGGATCACGAGCATGAGGGACGCGAGGATGATCAGCACGCCCTGGCCGAACCAGGCGCCGGCCGCCAGCGCGATCAGGGCCCCAGGAAAGGCGCCAGCCAGGACGACATCGGCCGGGCGTCGGCCGCCGTCGCGCACCACGACCTCGACCGCTGGGGCCGGCGGGTTGACCACCCGGGCGAGGAAGCGCAGGGTCATGATCGCGAACATCGCGCCGATCAGCAGCAGGGGGATCCACAGGGGGAAGGGATCGCCGGCTTCCACGTAGCCAAAGGCGGCGAGATCCAGGGGATCGCCCCCTGCGTCGAACACGCTGTCTTCCCAGTCGAACAGGGTCTCGTGCTCCGTGCCCGGGCCGTACTTGGGCCCAGGGAGGATCGCGGTGAGCGCGTTGACCGCCGGGGCGAGCAGTCCGAACACCTTCACGCCCTCGAACGCGTCCTTGGAGTACCGGAACACGGCGTCCCAGCTGGCGTTCGCGAACAGGGCGCACAGCCCGGCGGCCGCGGCCATCACCAGCCGCTTGACGAAGCGGGCCGCGGGGGGCGCGAGGACGCGATCCACGGCGTCGACCGAGATGTGCTCGTCGCGGCGGGTGGCGAGCGACGCCCCCATGAACCCCACGACGATCAGCAAGAGCAGGGCCAGGTTCATCTGGCCCTCGACGGCCCACACGCCGCCGAGGTCGGTGCCGAACAGCGGCGCCAGCTCACGCTGAAGGTACTCGTTGAACGCCAACAAGGTCATCGTGAGCAGGCCGAGGGCCACCGCGGCGCGCTCCAGCCACGCGACCGCGACATCCAGGCGGGACAGCGCGCCCCCGACCAGCACGCGGGCGCCGGTGACCGTGAGGATCAGCCAGAACGCCAGGGACTCGACCGGGCCGCCCGCCCGCAGCCACAGGCCTCGGATGCCGTCGCGCACTCCGCGAAAGGCGTTGTCCAGGCCCTCGAAGGCCCGCGCGATCGCGTCCTGCCACGCCATGATCCCCTCCTGGTGGGGCTGCACCCCGCGGCCCACGTCCCACCTTGGGACGGCCAGCGTGCCAGCCCGTCATCGTCGCACGCCCGCCCCTCGGTTGCCAAGGAAGCGGGCGGGCCGACGTCGGTTCAGCGCATGCCCTGCAGCGCCTTGTCGATCTTGTCGTACAGGGCGGTGCCACCCTCGAGCCCGCCGGCGAACCCGCGGTGCATGCTGCGCGCGAGCGTCTTGAACGCCGTGCGCTCCTCGGCCGTGAGCTCGACGACCTCCAGGCCCATCTGCGGGAACAAGGCCTCGATCGCCTCGCCCTCGGAGCGGATCTCCTTGCGGGCGGAGTCGGTGTGCTTCTTGACCGACATCACGAGCGCCTGGAGGTCGGGCTCCAGCTGAGAGAACCACCGACGGGAGTAGACCGCGGCGGCCGGCTGGTAGATGTGCTCGGTCTTCGTGAAGTAGTCGAGCGGCTCGGCGAGCCCACCGGACAGGGTGTACAGCGGCGTGTTGTCGAGCCCGTCGATCACGCCGCCCTGCAGCGACGTGAGCACCTCGGTCATCGGCTTCTGCACGGCATTCGCGCCGAACGCCTTGTACATCGCCATGTGGACGTCGGACTCCTGCGCCCGCATCTTGAGGCCCTTGAGGTCGGCGGGGGCCTTCACGGGCTTGTCCTTGGTGCCGAAGCTGCGCCAGCCGTTCTCGGACCACAGCACGAGCTTGAACCCGCGGCGCTCCAGCAGGCTGGAGAAGTCGTCCCAGAGGACCTCGTCGAGGAGCTTGTCGGCCTCGCCGATGGTGTCGAACAGGAACGGAAGCTCGACGAGCTGGAGCAGGGGAACGTTGCCGCCCTCGGCGAGCGCGGCGGTGGTGACGGCCGCGCCTTGGAGGCGCTCTCCCGACCGGGTCTCCCGCACCATCTCGACCTCGGCCATCAGTCCGGGAGGACGAATGATCACGTTGATCCGGCCGTTGGAGCCGGTCTCGACCTCGGTCTCGATGCGGTCGAGCATCGCGCGCCAGGGCGTGCCCTCGGGGGCGAGGGAGCCGAGGTTCATCTCGTGGGGCGCGGCGGCCTCGGTGGCGGAGGGAAGCGCCACGGCGAGCCCTCCGAGCGCGAGGGCGGCGGTGAGGGCGAGGATGCGTCGCATGGGATCTCCGGACGGGGGGCGGGCCCCGGGCTGCGATCGGGGACGGGGAAGGAGGGGCGCTTACTCGGCGGCCGAGGCGTCGTACGCCTCGATCGCGCTCTTGGAGAACAGCTCGGCGCGCTTGTCGAGCAGGGCCTGGGCCTTGGTCTGCTCCATGGTGTTCTCGGGCTCGATGTCCGGGGCGGTGGACACGTCGAAGTCGAGGATGGCCTGGAGGTCGGTCATGAACAGCCCGACGTCCTGGCTCTTGACCGCGAGGTTCTCGGCGCGCAGCCCGCGGGTGGCGAGGTACTCCGGAGCGCCGGCGACGCTGGCCTCGAAGTACTGGGCGCTCAGCTCCAGATCCTGGCCCGCAAAGCTGGGAAGCACGGAGTAGTACGCCCCCCAGTACCGGGCGGGGCCGTAGTAGTAGAACTCGGGATCGAGCGCCTCGGCGCGGCCGATGTAGGCCTTGACCGTGGGGAGGTTGCCGAGCGCCTTGGCGATGCCCTGGGCCTTGCCCCACTTCCCGATGGCGCTGGCGGTCCAGTACAGGCAGGGGACGTCGGCCTTGGTGGCGACCTCGACCGCGTCCTTCTCCTTCTCGCCGGCGTTGATGCGCTCGGCGAACGCCTCGTTCATCGCGAGGCACTTCTTGCCCCAGGCGATGGCCTTGCCCCAGGTCTCGACCTTGGCGTCCTTGTCCGTGAGGTGGCCGTCGGCCAGGAAGTACCAGGCACGGGTGACGCGGGTCAGCGCGTGCTTGTGGGTGGGGTCGGCCTCGATCACGGCTTCGTATGCGGCGATGGCCTCGCGGAGGGTGTCGGTGTCGATCCGGCCTTCCCAGAGCTGATCGGCCTTGGCGACGAGCGCGGCGATCTCATCGGCGGACTTGGACGCCGAGGCGGTGGCGGTCGCGGTCTCGTAGGCGCCGGGGTTCTTCGAGCTGCACCCCGCGGCGAGCACGGCTGCCGTGAGAACTGCGGTCTGCGCGGCGGTCTTGAGGAGGGGGGGGACGGTGCGGGACATGGTGGCCTCCGGGGGGCTGCCGTCACGGCGGCGAGTCGACGATCGAACGGGTTCGTACGACGTCCTGGGCCAGCTTGTCAATGCGGCGCGGGTTGGTTCGGGATCCCGCGAGGGGGACGCGGGCGCGGCGACCGCGCGGATGCCGCCGACGGGACTCGACCGGGGGGCCACGGCGCCATACACGCCAGCGCCTCCCACCGCCCCGACGGAGGCCTGCGTGCTGCTCCCCGACGTCCCTCTCGCGCTGACCTTCGACGACGTCTTGCTGGTGCCCCGCCGATCGAGCGTGCTCCCTGCTGACGTCGACGTGACCACCCGGATCGGGGGCCTGTCGCTCGGCATTCCGCTGCTGTCGTCGGCGATGGACACGGTCACCGAAGGCCCCATGGCGATCGCCATCGCAACCCATGGTGGGCTGGGGATCATCCACAAGAACCTGCCCATCGCGCGCCAGGCGTCCGAGGTGCGGTCCGTCAAGGATGCCCCGGTGCCCGACCAGACCGCGCGTCATGCGGGGCGGGCGGCGATCGACGCGGGCGGCCGGCTGTTGGCCGGGGCGGCCCTTGGGCCGGGGGGAGATCGAGACCGTCGGCTCGCCGCCCTGCTGGACGCGGGCGTGGACCTCGTCGTGATCGACACGGCCCACGGCCACAGCCAGGGTGTGCTCGACGCCACCAAGGCGGTCAAGGACGCCAACCCGTCGCTCACCGTGGTCGCAGGGAACATCGCGACCGGCGAGGCGGCGCAGGCCTGCTTCGAGGCCGGGGCGGACGTCGTCAAGGTCGGGGTCGGCCCCGGCTCCATCTGCACCACCCGCATCGTCGCGGGCACGGGCGTGCCGCAGCTCACCGCGGTCGCGGATGTGGCTGTGGTGGCGCGGGAGTTCGGGCGGCAGCTCATCGCCGACGGCGGCATCCGCGCCTCGGGCGATGTCGCCAAGGCGATCGGCGGCGGCGCCGATGCGGTGATGATCGGCTCGATGTTCGCCGGCACCGACGAGGCGCCGGGCCAGTTCGTCCGCATCGGCAACACCCGGTACAAGACCTACCGGGGCATGGGCTCGATGGAGGCCATGGAGGACGGAAGCTCCGACCGGTACTTCCAGGAGCGCGGCAGCGATCCCGAGGCGCAGACCCGCAAGCTCGTCCCCGAGGGCGTGGTGGCCCGGGTGCCGGCGCGTGGCCCGGTGGGCGACGTCATCTACATGCTCATCGGCGGCCTGCGGGCGGCCATGGGGTACTCGGGCGCGGCCAACGTCGGTGTGATGAAGGCCGAGGCGCGCTTCGTGCGGATCACCAACTCCGGCCTGCTCGAGTCGCACGTCCACGACGTCGACATGCTGGAAGAGGCGCCCAACTACGCCGGCCGCTGACCTGGGTCGCCAGGCCAGGACAGGGGCACGGTCCAGCTCGGCTGGGACACCTCGGCGACGCGAGGGCCCACGGCGATCGGGTCGTGGAGCGCCCGGACGCCATGTGGCGACAGGCGGCGCGCAGGCCCTGAGATCAGGACCGCGCGGTCTCCCAGGCGGTCTTGCCGTCGACGTAGAACCAGTCCAGCGCCTCGGGGTTGGCGAGCGCGTCCCGGTTGGGGGCGGGCTGGCCGAGCAGGGCGCCGCGCACCGCAATCTCCACCTTCTTGCCGCTGATGGTCCGGGGCACATCCGGGCAGGGGAGGATGTGGGCAGGGACGTGCCGCGGCGTGGCGTTGGCGCGGACCGTCGCACACAAGCGGGCCTTCAAGGCGTCGTCGAGCACCACGCCCTCGGCGGGGACGACGAACAGGACGATCACGGTGTCGTCGCCGTCTGGCATGCCCACGACCACGCTGTCGGCGACCTCGGGGAGCGCCTCGATCGGGCCGTCGATCTCCGCCGTGCCGATGCGGACGCCGCCCGGGTTGAGCGTGGCGTCACTGCGTCCGTACACGATCACGCCCTCGTGATCGGTGATCTCGATGAAGTCGCCATGGCGCCACACGCCGGGGAAGTGCTCGAAGTAGGCGCGGCGGTACCGGGCCCCGTCGTCGTCCTGCCAGAACGCCACCGGCATGCTCGGGAACGGCTTGTGGCAGACGAGCTCACCCTGTTGGCCCCGGACGGGCTCGCCGAGGGGCGACCAGGCGTCGACCGCCATCCCCAGGCCGCGCTTCTGGATCTCGCCCGCGAACACGGGCTCGGTGGGGACGCCGAGCATGAAGCAGCTGACGATGTCTGTGCCGCCGGAGATGCTGGCGAGCTGGAGGTCGGGCTTCACGGCGTCGTACACCCAGGCGAATAGGTCGTCGGACAGCGGGGCGCCGGTGCTCATCACGGCGCGCAGGGCGGACAGATCGTGCTCCGAGCCAGGCCGCTGACCGCCGTCGCGGCACAGGCCGAGGAACTTGGGGCTGGTGCCGAAGTGGGTGAGGCCGAGCTCGCCGGCCATCGTCCACAGGGCATCGGGCGCAGGGCGGACGGGGCTTCCGTCCCACAGCACGATCGTGGCGCCGACCGCCAGGCCGCTGACGAGCCAGTTCCACATCATCCATCCGCAGGTGGTGTAGTAGAACAAGCGATCGCCGTCGCGGACGTCGGTGTGCAGCCGGTGCTCCTTGAGGTGCTGGAGCAGGGTGCCACCGTGACCGTGCACGATGCACTTCGGGGCGCCGGTCGTGCCGGAGCTGTACAAGATGTACAGGGGATGGTCGAACGGGACGGGCTCGAACGTGGGCTGATCGGGACCCTCGGCGACGGTGTCGGGCCACGCGACGGCCGGTCCGAGCCCCGAGAGATCGGGTGTGCTCGACAGCACCGGCACCACCACCACGGCCGCCAGTCCGTCTCCCAGGGCGGTGGCCACCTCGCGCAGCTTGTCGGTGTTTGGACGGGGCTTTCCGTTGTAGAACGCGCCGTCGGACGCGACGAGGACCTTGGGGGCGATCTGCCCGAACCGGTCGAGCACGCCCTTCACGCCGAAGTCCGGGGACGAGCTGGAGAACGTGGCGCCGAGGGCGGCGGTCGCGAGCATCGCGATCACCGTCTCCTCTCGGTTGGGCATCCAGGCGGCGACCCGGTCGCCCCGGCCCACACCCTGAGACACCAGCCATGCCTGAAAGCGCCCGACCTGGGCCCGCAGTGCGTCGCGCGACAGGGTGCGGACGCCCGCTCCGCGCTCGTCGGTGGCGAGGATCGCCGGGGCATCACCCGTGGGGGCGAGCAGGTGCTCGGCGAGGTTGAGGGTGCCGCCGGGGAACCACTGGGCCCCGGGCATGGCGTCGCCATCCTCGAGGACCGCCCGGGGAGTGTCGTGAAACTGCACACCGCTGTCGTCGACGATCAGCTGCCAGAACGCGGCCCGGTCGTCGATCGA
>JAUHWK010000533.1 GCA_030424555.1 bacterium
CCCCGAAGGTCCCGGCGGTGTCGAGCAGGCCCGTGGCGTCGACCCCCAACAGCTCGCCCACCCACGCCAGCCACGGGGTCAGATCGAACCCGAGCCGGATCAGGGTGATCAGGACCGCCATCTCCACCACGAACAGGCCGACGACGACCCCGACCGCCACGGTGCCGTAGCGCTCGACGGTCTCATGGTGACGCTGCCAGATCTCCCGAAGCGACACAGGGCCTCCTGGCGCCCCCGTAGCCCGGGCACCTTGGCGCGGCCCTCACGGGTGCGTACCTCCCGGTGGACCGAATACGGCGGGCCCGCCCGTCAGGAACCCTCCCATGTCGACCGATCTGTACGGCGTGCTCGGCGTCCCCCGCGACGCTGACACCCCCACCATCAAGAAGGCCTACCGAAAGCTCGCCGCCAAGCACCATCCGGACCGCAACAAGGACGATCCGGCCGCCGAGGCGCGCTTCAAGGAGGTCAACCACGCCTACGAGGTGCTGTCCGACGACGGCAAGCGGGCGATGTACGACGACCTCGGCCCCAAGGCCGAGGAGCTTGGGTACGATCCGGAGCGCGTGGCCGCGTGGCGTCAGGCCCAGGCCTTCCAGGGCGGGTTCGGCGGCGGCGTCGATCTCAACGACGTCTTTGCCGAGATGTTCGGAGGCCACCGCAACGGCGCCAACCCCTTCGCCGGCGCGGGTGACGGCCCGTTCTCGTTCCACCAGGGCCCCCGCCGTGGGGCCGATCGCTCCGCCACCGTGCGGCTGAGCCTGGAGCGCGCCGTGCTGGGGGGCGAGACACGGCTTCGGCTCGACGGGCAGTCGGTCACCGTCCGCATCCCCCCCGGTGCCAAAGACGGCGGAACCCTCCGGCTGCGCGGCAAGGGCGCGCCCGGTCCCGCAGGCCCAGGCGACCTCCTGCTCACCATCGAGATCACGCCCCACGATCGCTTTCGGCCCGACGGCGACGACCTCCGCACCACCGTCCGCGTGACCCTCGGCGAGGCCCTGCGCGGAGCCTCCGTGGATCTTCCGCTGCTCGACGGGTCCGTCCGCCTGAAGATCCCGCCCGGGACGCAGCCCGGCGCCACGCTCCGCCTCCGCGGACGCGGCATGCCCCGGCGCGGGCGCGAGGCCGGCGATCTGCTCGTCACCGTCGAGGTCGTGCTCCCCACCCTTCCGTCCTCAGACCAGGAGGACGCCCCCTCGCAGGCCCTCGACGAGGCGGTCGCCACCCTGGAGGCGCTGTACCAGGATCCGGTGCGCTGAGTGGAGGCCTCGATGTGGACGGACGGATGGTCGGACGCTGGGCGCGTCGTCGTGCTCAGCGGGGCCGGGCTTTCGGTCGCTTCGGGCATCCCGACATTCCGTGGCCCCGACGGGCTGTGGGAAGGTCACCGCCTGGAGGACGTCGCCACGCCCGCGGCCTGGGATCGGAACCCCGCCCTGGTCACCCGCTTCTACGACGCCCGGCGTGCCGCAGCGGCCACCGCCCGTCCCAACCCCGCGCACGACGCCCTCGCCCAGTGGCAGCGGGCCTGGGGTCCTGGCCGGGTCGTGCTGATCACCCAGAATGTGGACGGCCTGCTCACGGCCGCGGGCGCCCCCGAGGTCCTGGAGATGCACGGCGCCCTGCGCCGGATGCGGTGCGCCGCCAATGCACAGCACCCGAGGCCCCTGCACGACCCTGACCAGGCGCGGTGCGCCCGATGTGGCGCCTCCCTGCGTCCCGACATCGTGTGGTTCGGCGAGATGCCCCACCACCTCGATCGCATCGCCCAGGCGGTGGCCGGGGCCGACCTGTTCCTGTCGGTCGGCACCAGCGGCGTGGTCTACCCGGCCGCAGGGCTCGCCTCGGATGCGCATCAACGAGGCATCCCCACGGTGGAGATCAACCCGGCCCCATCCGGCGCCCCATGGTTCGACGCCGTCGTCGACCAACCGGCCGAGAAGGCGCTTCCGACGTTGGTCCGCGCAGCCCTCGCACGCGACCCCGGATAGCACGCGGCAATTGCCGACCATGCTGCGGTGCGGCTACACCGTCCCCGGGCGCTCGACGCGCCCACGGGAGGCGGCATGGCAGCATCGGGCGATCAAGGGGTGTGGTGGGTGCGTCCCGTGTGGATCGGCATGGTGGCCCTGTCCACCGCGTGCTTCGGCAGCAAGTTCCAGCCCGGAAGCCCCGGTGACGAATGCGCCCAGATCGAGGAGTGCGGCCAAGGCCTCACCTGTGCGCACGACGGCGTGTGCCGCTTCGAGGATGAGCCCGGCACCACGCCGCTGGGGGGCGCGTGCTCGGCGAACACCGAGTGCCGCATCGATCTCGTCTGCTCCCGGACCGGCACCTGCGAGGAGCAAGGCTCGGCCGGCACCGCGGGGTTCGGCGACACCTGTGCGGTCGACGACGACTGCCAGCTCGGCCTGTCCTGCGGTGAGTCCGGGACCTGCCTCGGGTTCCAGGTTCCGTTCTGGACCGGCGGCGCCTGCCCCGATCCAGAGGAGGACGAGACCCCGTTCCGGATTCGGTGGACCGTCTCCGGCCAGGCCCCTGATCCCTTCTACAGCCATCCCTTCCCCGACGACTCTCGACGCGCCGCCGACGGCTCGGTCGACATGTCGACCCACGTCACCCCCGGCCCGCTGATCGAGCTGCTGGGCGACGTCCCCCGCAAGATCGCCGACGAGCTCGGTGCGGGCCTCACGGCCGACGGCCTGAGCGGTGCCGGACCCAACCAGGCGATCTTCCTCCGGTTCAGCAGCTACCCCGAGAGCAGCAGCCTCAAGTTCGGGATCCCGGGACTGACGGACGGCTCGATCGCCGTCGTCGACCTCTCCGACGAGAACGCCGCAGAGGTCCTCCATCCGTTTGG
>JAUHWK010000057.1 GCA_030424555.1 bacterium
CCATCCCGCCCACGTGCGACAGGTCGTGGCCGGGCTCCACCAGCTCCACCAGCCCGCGGCACTCCCGCTCGACGATCTCCTTCTTTCGACGGGCGATCGTGGCGAAGTCCAGCGGGGCGGTGCGTCGACGCGCGGTCTGGACCAGGCCCCGCAGCTGCAGCAGGGTCAGCCCCGCGGTGACGTCGGCCAACACGTCCGGCGCCATGTCCAGCGCGACGTCCCCATCGGCCCCCGCCAGGGCGTCGTCGATCCACGCCCGCCGCGTGTCCGCCTCGGGAAAGGGCACGGACAAGGTGACGAGCTGGGGGCTAGAGACCACATCCGGCGCCAGGTCGGACAGCGACTCCGCCACCATGATCACGAGGTTGTCCGTCGACAGGACCGCGGGATCGGACGCCCAGCGGCGCAACCGGACGCGCGCCGCCTTGTCGTCCAGGGTCATGAACGCCGCGTCGGCCCGGGGCGCGATCATCTCGAAGAAGTCCAACACCACGCCGGCCCGCTGGGTGGGATCGGTGATCAGGGCCTCGATCGCCTCGAGGGCGCCGGGGACGTCGTCGGGCAGGGCCGGGAGTGACGGCAGACCCTCCAGGGTGCGCCGCGCGTCGACCATGCGCTCGAACCGTCCTCGGTGCGACGCATCAGGGAAGCCGAGTCCCCGGGCGACGTCGTAGCGGACGAGCACGTCGCGGGTGCGGGCGAGAAAGCGCTCCAGGAACCGGTCGAGCCCGACCCAGTGGCGTCCGGATCCATCGACCCAGGGCTGGAGGTCCCGCACGTTGCCGTGCAACAGGAACAGGCTGGCCTCGCCGGCGAGGTAGCGATCCCGCAGCTCCCGAGCCCAGCTGGGCAGGGTGTCCGTGGCGGCGTCGGGCGTGGGCTCGGTCATCGGGACTCCCCTGCGCTCCCCGAGGAACCCGTCAGGCGGGCCCCGGCCACGGCGGCCCGCACCGTGGCCCGGGGGTGACCCGCGAGCGGCGCCAGCAGCGCATCCAGGCCCTCGATCCCTTGTCGCTGCACGGTGGTGGCGGCATCCACCAACCCCTCCGCATCGGGAAGCGCCAAGGCCCCCGCCAGCGCCGCCCGCTGACCCTCTGGGGACAGTGCGTCGACGTGGGCCAGCGCCACGCGCGCGGCGTAGGGCGTGTTCGGATCCAGCGCGCGCGCGATCGTGCCCCGCCCGGGCTTGGACACCACCGCCGCCGCCCTGCGGACGTCCGGATCCCGGGCGGACCGGGCGCGGGCCCGTCCCCACGCGAACGCGTCCACCGTCGCCGCGAAGGCCGACGCGAGCGGATCGAACGCAGCACGGGCCTCGAACGGATCCGACGACCGAAGCGCCTGGGCCCACCGCTGGCGCGCCCCCTCGTCGCCCCAGGCCGCGAGCACCGGGTCGTAGGCCGGCGCGGCCTCTTCCATGCGGTCCGCCCCTCGCCGCAGGTCGGCCGCCCACGCCGGGTCGCCATGGGCCACCAACCGGCCGAGGAAGCCCGGGTCGAGCCGCACCAGCCCACTGCCCAGGGCCGCCGCGATCACCGGTCCCGCAGCGGTCACGCCTTCGCGCCACGCCACCAAGGCCCGCGGTGCCGCGTCCCAGGGCCGCTCGTCGGGCCACACCACGGACAGCGCGTCCTGCGACCACGCCATCCCCCGATCCAGCAAGCGGTGGGCTGCGGCCGAGATCGCGTACCCATCGGAGGACCGGCGGGCCCACGCCGCCGCGATCTGGGCGTCTCCGATCCCATCACCCCGGTCTGCCAGCGCGTCCATCACCCGGTCCTGGACGTGTGGATCCGGATCGTAGGTCCCCTGCGTGCTCCATCGAAGCACCCGGTCCGGCGACGCCGCGCGAACCAGGGCGGCCAAGGCCACCGCGCGCGCACCCGCCTCCGTGTCCGCGGCAAGGCGCTCCAGCACCTCTTGGGGCGTTCCCTCGGGCGGCGGCGCGCCGTCTGGGAGCGGGTCGTCCGGCCACCGGGTCCGGCGCGCTCCACACCCCGCGACCGCCACCAATCCTGCCACGACCGCCCGACGGGACCAGTCGGTCATCCGGGCGTGCCGACGAGCGCGAGGACCATCACCAGGAACAGCACGATGCCCATCACCGTGACGACCAGCGCGATGAGCCCGACGTTGCCGGGGTCGGCCGGGGCCGCCATCGGGACCTCCTGCGCGGACGGTGGAACGAGGGGGGAGACCATCACATCCGTGGGTGCATCCTCCTCCGATCCCGGCATCACCAGCGCGGTCTCCGCCTGCGAGCCCTGCGTGTGGATCTCGGTCTCCGGCTCCTCGGCGAAGGCCACCGGCTCGGGCACGCTGGGTGCGGGACGACGACGGCCCTTGGGGTCTTCGAACCGCAGGACGGTGTTGCCGACCTGCAGGAGGTCCCCGACGAACAGCGTGGTGTCGCGCGTGGGATCGCCGTTGAGGAACAGGCCGTTGGCGCTGCCCGTGTCCCGCGCCGCCCACACCCCGTCGTTGAACACGAGGATGGCGTGCGAGCGCGAGGCCCCCTTGTCGTCGAGGACGATGTCCTGGTCATCGCCGCGCCCGATGCTCAGGGCATCGTCCAGCAAGGGAATCCGTCGGCCGACCTGCGCCCCCTCGACCACCACGAACGAGGCCGCGTCCTTCACGGGATCGACCCAGGACATCGTGAACGGCGTGACCTCCACCCGGGCGCCCGAGGGCATCACGGCCCGGGCGACCTCGGAGCCGTCCAGCAGCGTGCCGTTGTTCGACCCGAGGTCTTCCACGACGACGGTGTGGCCGTCGATCAGCAGGCGGGCGTGCCGCCGCGACACCTCGACGTCGTCCAGCCGGATCTCGTTGCTCTCGTGCCGGCCGATGCCATGCACGCCGTCGCCGAGGCGAAGGGTGCGCACCACCCGTCCGTCCTTGCGAATCTCGAGTCGAATCATCCGGTCACTCCGTCGTTGTCGATCCGAACGGCCACCACCACGATCCCGTGCTCGTCGGCCCGGGTCCCGAGGACCCGCCGTCATCGGACGGCTCGTCCTCGACGGTGGACTCCCACCGTACCTCGAACGAGGTGTCCGCGATCCGAACCACGTCGCCGACCTTGAGCGCGCGGTGGTCGGCGAGCCGGTCGCCGTTCACAAACACGCCGTTGCGCGACCCGACGTCGCGAATCCACAGCGAGCCGTTGTCGTACAGCAGGCGGGCGTGGAAACGGGACGCGTCGACATGGTCGATGACCACGTCATTGTCGGGGGACCGACCGATCCCCATGCCGCCCTCGCGGACCGCGAGCACCTCGCCGCGCGCGGCACCCTCCTTGACCACCAGCACCGGCGTGTCCGCCATGCCGCCTCCGTGTCCGCGCGAGCCTATCGCACGCGGGTCGTGGCGCGCAGGGGCTCCGGATCGACCCCGGTCCACAACCGGAACGCCCGCGCGGCCTGACGGCGCAGCATCGGCCGGCCGTCCTGCCGGGCAATCCCTCGTTGCGCCAGGGCCTCCCAGCACGGCGGCGCGTCCATCCAGTAGTTGATGTCCACCCACAGCGCGCTGCGCGGGACCGCCCCGACCTCAAAGCGCGCGACGAGCGCAGCCCCCGGACCCGCGGTGGCCTGCACCACCAACGCGGCGTCCGAGACCACGGCGCGGAAGGTGTCCGCGTCCAGCGCGCCCGCCTGCACCGACGCGCCCGATCGCAGCCCCCGGAGCGCATCCGCCGCCCGCTCGGCCCGCGCCAGCGTCCGGTTGAGCAGCACGACGTCCATCCCCCGCGCCACCAGGCCCGCCGCGATCCCGCGGCCCGCGCCCCCCGCACCCAGGATGACCGCGCGCTCGCCCTCGACCGGCGGGTGACCCGCCTCGGTGATCCCGTCGACGAACCCGTCGCCATCGGTGTTGTGACCGGTCCACGACCCGTCGGATTCCCGCACCAAGGTGTTGACCACGCCCGCGGCGTGCGCGCGCCCGTCCAGCCGATCCAGGCTGCCGACGACCGCTTCCTTGAACGGCACCGTGAGGTTGGCACCCGCCAGCGGCAGCACCCGCAGCGCGTCGACCAGGCGCGGGCCCAACGCCGGGTCCACGTCCAGGGCGACGTACACGCCGTCGATCCCGTGCGCCGCGAACCAACCGTTGTGCAGCGCGGGCGACCCCGAGTGCGCCACCGGGTGCCCCAGCAGGGCGTACACCGGCGTGTGGCCGGAGATCGGGATCACGCCGCCGACCCCAGCGCCACACGCGCCGCCGCGATGTCCTGGTGAATCTGGGCGACCAGGGCGTCGACGCCCTCGAACCGGCGCTCGTCCCGCAGGCGCGTGACCAGTCCGACGCGCAGGGTGCGTCCCAACAGCGCGGGGACCGGCGCCTCGTCGACCACGTGGACCTCCAGGCGACCAGCGGTCGGACCGAACGTGGGGCGCTCCCCCAGGTTGGCAACCCCGTCCCGCCAGGCACCGTCGATCCACGCCCGGACCGCGTACACGCCCGGAGGCGGGACCAGCTCGGTGGCGTACGCGACGTTCGCCGTGGGGATCCCCACCGTGCGGCCCCGGCCGTCGCCCGGGACCACGGGCCCCACCAGCTCGTGAGGACGGGCCAGCCACGCCGCCGCGTCCGCCACCCGTCCGTCGGCGATGGCAGCCCGGATCCGGGTGCTGCTCACCACGACCCCGTCCCAGGTCACCCCGCCGACCTGCTCGACCGGACCGGACACCACCGCGCGGAGCGCCTCCAGCCCCCCCGATCGACCCCGGCCAAAGCGGAAGTCCCATCCGACCACCACCGCAGAGGCCCGCAACCGCTCCACGAGCACGTCGCGCGCCCAGGTCAGGGCATCCATCCCGGCGTACGACCGGTCGAACGGCTCCACCACCACGTGGTCTGCCCCCGCCTCCACCAGCGTGCGCACCCGATCGTCCAGCGACTGGATCGCGGGGACCACGGTGTCCGGCCGAAGGACGGTGCGGGGCGAGGGATCGAACGTGAGGGCACACACGGGCCCACGGCCCGCCAAGGCCCGGGCGCGCGCCAGCAAGGCCCGATGTCCCCGATGCACCCCATCGAAGTTGCCGATCGTCCACACCGGCCCCGGCTGGCCCGGCACGACGGGACCATGGGCCGCTCGGTACGCCTGCGACCCGTCGGTCCGCGTGGAGGCGACAGGAGCGGGATCGACGGTGACGGCGGGCTCGTTCGGCACGGCGGTGTCGGCGCTCCTCGTCGTCGGACCCCTCAGGCCCGGCCGGCTTGCTCAGTCCCGTGGATCCCGGTTGCCCCCTGGCCCGACCTTCGGGACCCGGGCCATCGGCCGTCCGCCCGCGCGGGCACCGCAACACCGACGCTTCGCGGTAACGTGGCGTCCTCCGCCCCACCATCGGGGTCCCTCGACACGCCACGGCGTCGTCGCTACGACCGCTGCAGCCACCCCAGGTGCCCCGTGCTCCGTCCGTCCTCCAGCCCATCTCCGGCCCCGCAAGGTCCGTCTGTCCGTCGATCGCGCCTCCGGGTGGCCGCGGCCGTGCTGGTCACGGCGATCGCGTCGGGGCCGACCGCATGGGCCACCGGGTTCGGCGGCAGCGACAACCCGGCGCGGATCCCCGTCCCTGGCGCCGTGTTCCGCGCCACGGTCGAAGATCGCAGCGGCACCACCGTGACCGTCGAGCGCGTCACCTACGACGGGGAGGTCCACGTCAGCGGCAACCTCGGAGAGGGCCGTGTCTCCGTGCCGTTCGAGCGCATCGCGGAGCTGCGCGTGGAGCCCGGACCCGACGACGGCCACGTCGTGCTGTTCCTCCGCCTCCACCAGGGCGATCCGATCCGCCTGGTCGTGGAGGACGACGTCGCCTGCTACGGAAGCGCGGCGTTCGGAAACTACAAGATCGAGGTCGGAAAGATCCGACGGGCGACCTTCGAGGGACCGCTGGACATCCCGCGCGAGGACTGACCCGCGGCCGGTCCGCGCCGCCCCACGATCGAGGCTGCGACGCCAGCACCGAGGCTGCCGCGCGTCACTGAGGCTGCAGCGCGTCGTGGACCAGGCGCACCACCAAGTGCCCGGCTGCCGCGAGCACTTCCGCCCGCCGGCGCTCGCTGCCCTGGCCTGCATGAACGCTCGCCGCCGCCCCCTCGATCAGGGCGCCGGCCCCCTCGGGCAGCACGAGCGGCAGCACCGCATGCAGGGCACCCGGATCCGGCTCTCCAACCGGCACCGCGACCAGCCGGGCCATCAGCACCCGCCCGACCGCGGGCCCCCCTTGGACCCCACCCGCATGGGCCAGATCGATCGGGGTGTGGACCTCGAGGCCCTCGCCCCAGCCCGCGAGCGGCGCCACCCACCACCGGTGGCCCGACCTGCCTTCCTGCGCGACAATCCGGTAGGGCCACCACGGGGATCGGGCCACCGCCAGGCTCCCGAGACACAGGTCCGGCTGCGGCTTGGGCCGGCCCGTGATCCACGCGCGGAGGGGGCTGCGATCGGGCTGGGTTGGCGAGGCGGCGAAGGCCAGGGCCGCGGTGGCGATCGCCCGCGCGCGTCGATCCCAGGCATCGCGGGGGAGGGTGTCGGCCCAGCGCCCCAGCAGGTGGGCTGGACCATCCTCACCGGCTGCCGGCGTCTGATCGGTGACCGCCCGCACGAGGGTGGCCGTGTCCGGCACAACGGGGGCGGGTGGGAAGCGACGCAGCCCCCGCCCGGGCCCCACCGTGCGGCGGCGGACATCCACCGCTTCGTCCATCGCAGCCAGGCCCTTCATGCGGTCCCCTCGTGGCGCGCGACCAGGGCGCGCGCGTCGTCCACGACCGCCTGCCGCAGCCGATCGGGTGCGATCACCGTGACGTCGGCACCGAACCCGCGAACCCATCGCTGGAGCTCGGCGGTGACCGCCACCTCCAAGCGCAGCACCACGCTGCCGTCGGGTTGGGGAAGCAGGGTCTGGGTGTCGTGCCAGATGCGCTCCTCCACGTACGGTCGCAGCCCGGCGTCGAACCGGATCTCGACCACCTCGGGCGTCCCCCCGACGATCCCGAATGCGTGCCGGAGGTGCTCGCGCGGATCCCAGTCCGCCGGACGCTCGAGGCGCTCGCGCCGTGCCCGCACCAGCTCCTCGAACCGATCGACCGCGAAGGTCTTGATCACCCCGTCCGAGACGTCGCGCGCCAGCAGGTACAGGCCCTGGCGGTACACGGCGAGGGTGTACGGATGCAGGCGGTAGCGCTTGAGCTGAAGCGCGCCCTTTCGGTACCGGGCATCCACCGGCTGGGCGTACACCACGGCGGTGATCACCTCGTCGATGATGTCGGACGCGATCTCGCTCCGGTAGTCCTTGCGGGGCTCGGGCACGGCGACGAACATCCGATCCAGCTGGCCGCGGACGTCGTCGTGGGTGCGCGCGATCATCGGCGCGAGGCGCTCGAGGGCGTCGTCGAGATCCTGCGCGAACGTGGTGCCGTCCAAGAACGAGAACAACGTGCGGCCGAAGTGCAGCGACAGCACCTCCGCCAGCGACAGCACCACCCGCGCCCGCTGGTAGCGATCCGCGACCCGGATGATCCGACGGTCTCCCCGACCCTCGTCCTCCAGCGGCACCTCGAGATCCCGCAGATCGGCCAGGTAGCGACGGAGTGTGCGGGGATCGAGGTCGAACCGCCGCATGATCTCCACCGCCCGCACCCCACCGGGCCGGCTGGCCATCTCCAGCACACGGACGAGCTTCTGCCCCTTGTTCAGGTCCTCCAGGCTGTCCCGACCCATGGTTCCTCCTCGTTCTGGCCACCCTGTATCCGATCTTCGGACGATTTCTGTCCGCATTGTTGGACAGATGGGTGACACGTGTCGCGGAGCGGGGTAACTGGACACATGTACAGTGAACAGCCGTTCGCCACCCTGCTTGACGACGGCCCGACCCGGCGAATAGACCGACCTTGGAGGCCCCATGACCGACCCCGCGGTGATCTTGGTCCTGACCATCCAGACCACCCTGGTGTTCGCTGGCCTGCTCATCCTGCCTTGGGGCGGCGTCCGGCTCGACGAGGCCACCCACAGCGCGCGCAACCTCCGTCGGCGTCTGCGGGCCCTGGCCGCCCGGGTCACGCGCGACGGCGAGCCCCCGGCCACCCGCCGTGTGCTGCCCGGCCCGGCGATCCAGGTCCGCGCCGTCTGAGTGCTCGATTCTCCGGCGTCCCCCCGGCCCTGCTCGCCGGGTGGGTCGCGGCTGCGGCACGGTGTTCCCCGTCGTGCCCGTCCGCGTGGATCCCTCCGCGCTATGATGCCGCCGACCCGCCCTGCCTACCCGAGCGTTCATGGCCACGCCGGACCCCTTCTCCACGTTTGACCGCGCCCTCGCCCGCTACCGACACGGGGTCCATCGGCTCGCCGAGCCGGCCTCGTCGGATGCGGTCGCTGCCCTGGAATCCCACCTCGGACGCCGTCTTCCGAGTGGGCTTCGCGCGTTTCTCCGTCGCCACAACGGCGCGGAGCTGTACCGTGGCATGCTCCGCGTTCGCGGCACGTCCGACATCGCGGTCGCGGCTCCCCAGGTCCCGGTGTTCCTGTTCGCCGACGAGCCCGATGGCGTCGCGTGGGCGTTCGCGCGCAACCCCGACGGCACCGCGGCGTTCGGGACCTGGCAGAATGGCCGCCTCGACGCGATGCACAGCAGCTTCCTCGGCTGGCTCGACGCCACGGTGGAGATCCTCGACGCCCGCGTGACCCGCACCGAGGACCGCGACGCCCTCCGGCTCGAGGTCGACGGGGACGACGCCCACCAGCTCGTGCGAGCCGGCATCCGGGCCCTGCACCGCGGTCGCCCAGAAGAAGCACGGCCCCTCTTGGAGCGCGCCACCCGCGTCGACCCCACCAACGTGATGGCGTGGCAACGGCTCGGCGATGCCCAGGCCGCCTCCGATCGCGTCGCCGCGCGCCACGCGTGGCTCACCGCGCTGCACCGCCTGCGCTTGCCGCTCGCGTGGCCCGGCGCCCCCTCGTTGGAGGCCGAAGCGTTCGGGATCCTCGCGCGATCGTTCCCCGACCCAGAGGGCTGGGAGCGCGAGCTGGAGCGGTTCCTCGAGGAGCGCGTCCACGAGATCCGTAGCGAGCAAGAGCTCACGCTCCTCGTCGCCGCCACCACCGCCCTCGCCGACAGCCTCACCCGGCGAGGACGCCGCGGAGGCGCCCGGGACGCGCTGGAGCGTCTCCTCGAGCGCGCGCCCTTGTTCGAGCTCGGGCAGGTGCCGTGGCCCGCCATGCTCCAGGTGGCGGCGCTCGACATCGACCTCGGACGCCACGACGAGGCGGAGGCGCGCCTGCGTCGGCTGCTCGCAGAGGGCCCTGCCGACCTCCACGGCGCGGCGTTGGCGCTCCAGGGACGGATCGCCGTGCTGCGCGAAGAGCCGTGGGCGGACGACATCCTCGCGGAAGCGGCCGAGGCGGCCGAGGACGACGACACCGCCCTCGACACCGCCCTGCTCCGGATCGAGCGGGCGGTGCGCTTGCGGCGGATCGATGAGGCCCGCGCCCGGCAGCGGGAGGCCGACGCCCTGGTCGCGTCCGGTGCGCCGCGGGTGTTGCGCGCCCGCGCCGCGCTGCTCGCGGGCGACGTGTGGCGCCTGGCCGACGATGTGCGCGCGGCCCGGAACCAGTACCGAAAGGCCGCAGACATCCTTGGGGACCGTCCTGCGTGGGAGCTGCGCGGGCGCCTGGAGATCCGGTTCGGCGACCTCGCGGCGGAGCGCGGCCGCGACGAGCGGGCCGCCGTGGCCTACCAGCGTGCGGTCCAGCTGTTCGCCGAGCACGAGCTGCCGGTGCGCGAGGCCTGGGCCCTGGTTCGGCTCGCCAGCGTGCGGCCCGACGATCGCGCCACCACGCTGTCCGCAGCCCGGCAGCGCTTCCTCGACGCGGACATGCCCACCGGGGTCGCCGTCGTCGATGCGCTGTCCGGCGCGCCAGGCGTGAGCGTGGCCTGGCACCTGGATCGGGCCACGGTCCACGTCAAGGACCGGCTCGACACCCTCCGCCGCCGCCACCGCGCCACCCGTGCCGAGGCCGAGCGCCCCGAGCGTCGCCTGGGTGCCCACCGCCTCGCCTTGTCCCACGACGACCGGGTCGTGGCCGCGCTCGCCGACGAGATGGCCCGCGCCGCCAAGGTCATCCAAGGCGGACGAGACGACGCGATGGCCCCACCGGTGCTACGCTACGTCGCCGCCGTCGACCTGCTGGCCGGCCACCGGTCCTGGAGCGCCGCCGAGGTCTTGCTCGACCACCTGGTCGAGGCGCGGGTGTCCGGCCACGCGCTCCGTTCGCTGAAGGGGGCCGTCGCCCGCTCCCCCAACGCCGCGCTCGTCGACGGGCTGCTGCGGTGCGTGGAGGACCCGGATCGCCACCGCCCCGACGCGGTCGCCCACGCCGCCGAGGTCCTCGGCCTGCGCACCGAGCAAGCCGCTGCGGACGCCCTCGTGCGCCTCGCCGACCCCGCCGCCAAGGCCGTGCCCCGCAAGGCCGCGATCACCGCGCTCGGCCGCATCGGGCGCCGCGACGTCGTCGAGTCCTTGCTCCCCAGCCTCGACGAGCCCCGCCTCGCCGAAGCCACCGCGCTCGCCCTGCTGCTCCTGGGCGACCGCCGCGGGGTGGACTTCCACGCCCGGGCCCTCGCCGCCCAGCGTCGGGATCTGCAGGGGCATCCCGGCGAGATCGTCGGCCGGTACGGGGGGCCAGAGCACATCCTCGTGCTGTACAACGCCGCCCAGGACGAGGACGACGAGGTGGCAGCCGGCGCCCTGCACGGGGTCGGCTTGATGGGCGACCCTCGGGGTGTCGAGGTGCTGCTCGGCGCCCTGGATCCGGCCCACGGGCCCCGCGCCGCCGCCGCCGCCGAGGCCCTCGCCGTGATCACCGGCCACCACGAGAACCCCGACGAGCCAAGCCTCGCCCGCCGGTGGAACGCGTGGTGGGACGAGCACGGCCAGGACTTCCCCTACGGCGAGCGCTTCCGGCACGGCGTCCGCCACGCCCTCGGCCACCTGGTCGACGAGCTCGACGATCCGATGCCCTGGGTCCGCCGCGGTGCGTACGACGAGCTGGTCGTCGCCACCGGCCGCCGCCTGCCGTTCGACGTCGACGGTCCATGGCGCGTGCAACAGGCGAATGTTCGCGCGTGGCGCCGTTGGTGGGCCGACCACAGCCAGGACTTCCCTGCCGGACACTGGTTCTTCGACGGCGCGTTGATCTCCTGACCTTGACGGGACGACGCGCGGTGCCTACGCCCCGCGCCGCTCCGTTCCGCGCCACCCCGCGGACCGCGCCGATGAGGGAACCATGATCGAGGTCAGCGGCCTGACCCGCTACTACGGGGAATTCGCCGCCCTGCAGGACGTCTCGTTCCGGGTCGAGCAAGGCACCATCCTGGGCCTGCTGGGCCGAAACGGGGCCGGCAAGTCCACCACGCTCAAGATCCTGGCCGGGTTGATTCCCCCCAGCTCCGGCACCGTCTTGATCGACGGGATCGACATCGTCGAGGAGCCCAACCGACTCCGGTCGATGATCGGCTACCTGCCCGAGGATCCGCCGCTGTACCTGGACATGACGGTGCGCGCGTTCGTCGCCCACATCGGCCGCCTCAAGGGAATGGCCGCCGACGCCGTCGCCGCGCGGCTCGACACCGTGCTCGCCACCGCCCAGCTCGAAGACCGCCAGCATCAGGTCATCGGCACCCTCAGCCACGGCTACCGCAAGCGGGTCGGCATCGCGCAGGCGATCATCCACGACCCCCGCCTCGTCATCCTCGACGAGCCCATCTCCGGCCTGGATCCCGTGCAGATCGCCGAGATGCGCAAGGTCGTCCGCAGCCTGGCCGAAGGCCGCGCCGTCCTGCTGTCCAGCCACATCCTGAGCGAGGTCGAGCAGACCTGCGACCAGCTCCTCGTCCTCGCCGACGGCAAGCTCGTCGCGCGCGGGACCGAGGCCGAGATCTCGGCCGCCAGCCAGCGGGTCCGGATGCGCATCGAGGTGTCGGGCACCCGCGAGGCCCTCGCCGCCGCCCTCGACAACGTCCAGGGCGTCGAGTCCGCCACGTTCGGCGTGGTGGGGGACGGCGTGTCCAGCGCGCTCGTGTTGGTGTCCGACGACGCCGCCCGCGAGGCCGTCTCTGCAGCGATCGTCCACGCTGGCCTCGGCCTGCGGACCTACCACGGCACCCGACTCGAGGACGCGTTCGTGGGCGCGACCACCACCCACGGGGAGGCGTGAGCATGCACACGTGGCTCGTCGCGCGCCGGGACCTCGGCGCCACCACCCACGGCTTCGGCGGCTACTTGATCGTGGCCGCCGTGCTGTTCGTCACCGGGCTGCTGTTTCAGACCCGGGGCCTGGGCGCGGGCGCCCAGTACAGCCATGAGGTGCTGGAGACGTTCTTCGAGAACGCTGGCGGCCTCGTGATGATCAGCGGGATCTTGTTCACGATGCGCAGCCTCGCAGAGGAGCGCCAGCTCGGCACCGACGTCCTGCTCGAGACCTCGCCCGCCACCGAGGTGCAGATCGTCCTCGGCAAGTGGGTCGCGGCGATGCTGGTGATGGCGGGCATGCTCGCGCTGACCCTGTACATGCCGGCCCTCATCTTCGTGAACGGCAAGGTCAGCCTCGCCCACATCGCCACCGGCTACGTCGGCCTGCTGCTGCTCGCGTCTGCGGTCACCAGCATCGGCATCGCCTCCAGCAGCCTGTTCTCCACCCAGCTCCCCGCCGGCATCCTGGCCGGGGTGATCGTGGTCACGATGCTGCTGGGCTGGTTGCTCGCCGACGTGAGCGACCCGCCGTTCAGTGACGTGCTCGCCTACAGCGCGCTGTGGGATCAGCACTTCACGGCGTTCATGGAGGGCCGCCTGCACCTGCGCTCGGTCGTCTACTACCTGTCGGTCACCTTCCTGTTCCTGCTCGGGGCCACCAAGGTCCTCGAGGGGAGGCGCTGGCAATGATCACCGCGTGGATCGTCCTTGCTGTCATGGCCGGCATCGCCGGCGCCATCCTCGCCCTGCGTCCCCGCGGCGGCCTCGGGTTCGCTTGGCTCATTGGCCTGGCCATCGTGTACGTCGGCCAGCGGCTGCTGGCGCCCTCCACCGAAGGCACCGTGTTCACCGGGGTCGGCATCCTGGTGGCGCTCGCGACCCTCGGATGGCGCGCGCGCCTTCGCGGCGAGACCGAGGGCGTGGTCCGCGACGCCCACGGCGACGCCCTCCTCTGGCAGTCGCTCGGCACCGGGGCGCTGCTCGTGTGGGGCCTCACCACCCCCTTCGTCACCGACCTTCTCGGCCTGGACAGCACCGCCCTGTCGCGCTGGACCGCCGTGTTCGGCACCCTGTGGCCGATCCTGCTGGTCGCCACCGCGTGGCCCGTGCTCCTGCTGGACGCCGCCCTCGCCGCCCACCCGGTCCGCATGCCCACCGGCGCGCGCACCCAGGCGGTCGCCTCCGGGCTGGCGCTGGGCCTCGGCACGGCCCTGGTGTTCCCGGTCAACTACCTCGCCGACGCCCACAACCTCGACGCCGACTTCTCGTACTTCCGCGTCACGGCACCGGGCGGCTCCACGCAGGCGATCCTGCGCAGCCAGACCGAGCCGGTCGAGGCGCTGCTGTTCTTCCCGCCGGGCAACGACGTCCTGCGTGAGGTCGAGCCGTACTTCACCGATCTCGCCAAGGTGTCCGACGGCCTGCTCACCACCCGCGCGATCGACCAGGCCTCCGCGCCGGGCCTCGCCAAGGAGCTCGGCGTCCGCGACAACGGCTACATCGTCCTCAAGCAAGGCGAGGCCACCCAGAAGTTCAAGCTCGACGACGAGATCAAGCGCGCCCGCCGTGAGCTGCGACGCCTCGACGGCACCGTGCAGGAGAACCTCCTGCGCCTCACCAGCCAGGAGCGCACCGCCTACATCCTCACCGGACACGGCGAGTCCAGCCCCCGCGCCGCCAACCCGTTCGACAAGCTCGGCGACCTCAAGAAGCTGCTGCTGGCCCAGAACTACGACGTCGAGGACTTCGGTCTGGAGCAAGGCTCGGGCGAGGACGTCCCCGACGACGCCGCCCTGCTGATCGTCGCCGCCCCCGAGAAGGCGCTGCTGGAGCCCGAGCTGAAGGCGATCCAGCGCTACATCGACCGCGGCGGTGCCATGCTGGTCTACGCCGAGCCCGGTCGCGACAAGCTGGAGGGCGTGCTCGGCTACCTCGGCCTCGCCGTCGGCGATCACGCCTTGGCGCACGCCACCAAGTACGTCCGCCTCACCGGTGGGCTCGTCGACCGCGGCAACCTGTACAGCCAGCGCTTCGGGAGCCACGCGGCCGTCTCCACCCTGTCCAAG
>JAUHWK010000058.1 GCA_030424555.1 bacterium
GGTGCTGTCGGAGGACGGCGAGATCGAGGACGGAGCGGGGGCCGTGGTCAGCGCGCTCGTGATCCCCGAGGCCTCGCTGGGCGTGGTCCATGTGCCCCCCGATGACGACGGCGTGGCGGCGATCGATGTGGACACCGTGCGCGCCAAGGTGCCGCTGGGGCCAGACGTCCCCGGGGTGGTGCTGCTGTTCGCCGATCCCTTCTCCGCCCGCGTCGAGCCGGCGTTGGCCGCGCTCGACGTGGCCCTGCCAGCGTGCACGATCGCGGGGGGCCTGGCGAGTGGGGGACGGACCCGGGGCACCTGCACCGTGTACGCGGGGCAGCAGGCCCACCACGACGGCGTGGCGCTGGTGTGGATGGCGGGCGGCGTGGAAGCGGACGTGATCGTCTCGCAGGGATGTCGCCCGGTGGGGCCGCCGCTGGAGATCACCGAGGCCGAGGGGCCGGTCGTGCGCGCGCTCGATGCCGCCCCGGCCCTGGGCGTGCTCCAGGAGACGATCGGCGCGCTGGATGGTCCGTCCCTGCGGGCGTTTCGTCGGGCGCCGCTTGTCGGCATCGATCCGGTGAAGTCCGAGCGGGTGTCGTCGGAGGACCCGTGGCTGGTCCGCCAGCTCCTCGGCGTGGATCCAGGCCAGGAGGCGTTCGCGGTGGGCACGGCGGTCGGCGAGGGCGATCGCCTCCGCCTGCACGTGCGCGACCCGCTCGCCAGCGTGGAGGATCTCGGCGAGGCGCTCGGGCGCTGGCGTCGATCCCACCCCAAGCCCGACGCGGTGGTGATGATGACCTGCCTGGGGCGAGGGCAGGCGTTCTACGGCCGACCCGACGTCGACACTCGGGTGGTGCGCGAGCAGCTCGGTGACGTCGCCGTCGCGGGCTTCTTCGCCAACGGGGAGATCGGTCCGATCCGACAGCGGACCTGGCTGCACGGCCACACGGCGGTGGTTGTCCTCCTGCGCGCCGCGGCGTGGAACTGACCGGCGTGGCCACGGTGCGTCTGGACAAGCGGCTGGTGGGGCTCGGGGTCGGCAGCCGCACGGAGGTCGCGCGGCTGGTGCGCCGCGGGCGGGTGCAGGTGGCAGGCGTGGTGGTGCGCCGTCCGGACACCGCGGTCGACGAGGACGCGGTGCTGGCGGTGGATGGCGAAGTGTTGGTGGCGCCCCCGGAGGTCGTCGCGTGGCACAAGCCGGTGGGGGTGTTGACGTCCACGGCCGATGCGTGGGGCCGGTCGGACCTGTCCTCGGCGGTCCCCGAGCTGCTCGGGTGGGGCCTGCACCCGGTGGGGCGCCTGGACAAGGACACGTCGGGGCTGCTCCTGTTCAGCCGGGACGGTGGGCTGACCCAGGGTCTGCTGCACCCCCGTCGTGCGGTGCCGCGTCGGTACCGGGCGACCGTGGAGGCCGTCCCCGACGACCTCGAAGCCCTCCTCGCCGCTGGCGTGACGACCGCCGAAGGCACGTTCACCGCGGAGGACGTCGCGATCGACGGCGTGGCGGTCTCGCTCACGGTCCGGGAGGGCAAGCACCGGATGGTGCGGCGGATGCTGGCGAACGCGGGCGCGCCCGTGGTGGGGCTGCACCGCCTGGCCTACGGCCCGGTGTCGCTGGACTCGCTCGACGTGGGCCAGTGGCGGATCTTGGACGACGCGGCGGTGGCGGTCGTGCGGGAGGCGGCAGGCCGTCAGGTCTGACGGGCGCGATCCATGGCTGCGTCCTGCCCGTGGGGCTCGGGGACCGTGTCGATGCGATGGTGCGGGGGCAGTCCCACCCCCTCGATGCGCTCCCCGTGAGGGCCCACCACCTCCGACATCGTGATGCTCAGCCGCCACCCGGGAAGCAGCGGGAGGCGTCGCACCCGTCCGACCCCGCCGCCGGTGCGTGCCCCCACCCGGCGAAAGCGGGTTCGGGGCAACCCGAGCATCACGCGCTCGGAGGCGGAGAACGTGGTTTCGTCCGTGAGGAACGTCACCTTGCCTGCGTAGCGGGGGCCGTCGGACGGCCGCGCCTCCAGCGGCTCCCAGGCGCCGAGCACGCCGCCAGGGCCGGTGGTGCGCTGCCAGCCGGTGCGCACAGGGCCGTCGAGCAGGCGGTCGCGAAAGGCCAGCGCGCTCGCCAGGCGCCCCCCGGCGTTGCCGCGGAGGTCCACGATCAAGTGGGGACAGGCCGCGAGGGCGGTGAGCGCTTCGTCGACCGCCTCGTCCACCCCCAGCTCGGCGACCCAGGCCCCGATCCAGATCCACCCCGTGCCGTCGTCGTGCCGACCCCAGGCCACGGGGGGACCGGTGGGCCACCGCACCGCCTCGTCCCACGCGATCACCCGCCCGTCCCCCCGGGCCTCCAGGGACAGCACCTCGCCGTCTGGGCCGCTGAGGAGGGTGCGGGCGGCGAGCCAGGCCCGGGCATGCGGGGGGCCGGGGGTCCGCGCCAGGGCGTCGGCCACGTCCAGCCCGGTGAGGACCATCCCGGGACGCACCCCCCGCGCGGCCCCCTCGGACCACGGAGGGACCCGAACCAGCTGGAGGTCGTCTCCGCGCGCCACCGCCCGGTAGGGCAGGCCGGGGCGAGGGCGGGCCGGACGCACCCAGGTGTGCAGATCGCCGAGGGCGGCCAGCCACCGCTGCATGCTGCCGATCGGGTCGTGCCCGGCGCGCACGTCGAGCGCGTGCATCCGGCTCCGCGCGCCCCAGTCCGGCACCCGTGCGCGCAGGTGGGGGAAGGTGTCGGCGACCTCCAGGGCCACCCGGCGGACCGCCTCGTCGAGGGTGTGGGCGTGGCCGAAGGGGAGGGGGCCCCCAGGGTGTCGGGCGAGCGACCGCAGCCCTGCGAACGCCCCGACGAGGCCTGCGGTGTCCGGGGCATCGGTGACCAGGAGCGCGCGGGATCGATCGAGGTGGTGGACGGGCCGGGTGGGGGCGGAGAAGCCGGCGCGCGCGATCCAGGGGTTGGCGTCGGTGGGCCCGAGCAGCCAGGTGGCGCCCTGCGCTGGCGGCTGCGTCACGACGCGGATCGGCGCGCCGAGCTCCCGCGCGAGGGCGTCGCCATCGGCGACGAGAAGTTCAGGCAGGGCCTGGACGATCTCGGTGGCGCGGTCGCTGAGCCCCGCCGTGTGCGTCGGGGGGACGACCGCGACGGCCGGGTGGCCCGCGAACGGGGGATGGGGGGCCGTCAACGCCATGGCAGCGGGTAGCCCGGCGGTGCAAGGCGTCCAGCCGGGGCGCTGTCGGGGTACGTCGCGCACAGGACGCGCCGAGGAGACGCATGGGTGTGTACAAGGCCGGTCGGATCGATGCGGGGGGATCCTCGGACGGCGCCCGCTGGATCCGGGTGACCTCTGCGTGCGACCAGCGCTGCGTGTTCTGCGGGGACGCGGAGGCGCTGGACGGCCAGGTGCGTCCGCTCGAGGCCGTGGTGGCCGACCTGGATGCCGCGGTCGGGGATGGCGTGGAAGGCGTGGTGCTCTCCGGCGGCGAGCCCACGCGCAGTCCCCACCTGCTGCGCATCGTGCGGGCGGCGAAGGATCGGGGCCTCCGGGTGGCGATGACCACCCACGGCCGGGTGTTCGCCAACCGGCGTGCCGCGGCCCAGATCGCGTCGGCGGGCCTCGACGAGGTCCGCATCAGCATGCACAGCGGCCGCCGGGAGACCCAGGACCGGCTCGTCGGGGTGCAGGGAGCGTGGGTCCAGGCCCTCAACGGCATGCGCCACGCCCACGCGGAGGGGGTGGCCGTCGTGCTGCACATGGTGTTGCTCGCGGACAACACCAAGGAGCTCGGCCACCTGCTCCACCTCGCGATGATGGCTGGAGCGCACCGTGCGCGGCTGTACCGGGTGGCGCCCGAGGGACGGGGGGTGGATCCGGCGCACCACGTGGAGGATCGGGAGGCCCTGAACACGCTGGATCGGCTGTGGCGCGACGCGGTCAGCGACGGCGTGTGCCTGGAGGCGACGGGGTTCGACCGCACGCGCGACGGGATCGACGCCCTCGGTCTCACGCCATGGACGGAGCCCGCCCGTCCTCCGATCGATGCGGGGGCGGTGGCGATGCTCGCGCGCGGCGTGGGCCTGTGGAGCGTGTGGGGCGGGTGTCGAGGCGCCGATCACGACGGCCGCTGGTCGGGCTTCCTGGACCTCGCCGGGGGGGCGGAGGGCGTGCCCGCGCTCGCCGCCCAGCTCGCGGCGTGGGGGAGTCCGGTGGAGGACCTCCCGCCATGTCTCGGGGGCCTCGGCCGGATCGACGGCGACACCGTGCCGTGCACCGTGTGCGCGCCCGCAGCGGGGTGTCCTGGGATCCCCGCGGCGTTGGCGCGCCGTGCCCCGGGGATCCACCAAGCGGTGCGGATCAGCGGGGATCGACGAACAGGTCCGGCATGAGCTCGTCGGCCATCGCGGGATCCACGGCGTAGCGGGAGAAGTCGGTCACACCGGCCTCCTTCAGGACGTCCTCGTCGTAGAAGAAGCGGCCCGTGACGTCGACGGGGCGCGACAGCACCTCGACCGCGGCGTCGCCCATGATGCGGGCGGTGCGGGACCGCTTGACCATCTCGTCGCCGCCGAGGAGGTTCTTGACCGCGGCGGTGGCGATGGTGGTGACGGGCCACAGCGCGTTGAACGCGACGCGCCCCGCGAACTCCTCGGCCCATCCCCGGGTGAGCAGGCTCATGTTCACCTTGCTGAGGGTGTACGCGACGTGGGGCGCGAACCAGCGGGGGGCGAGGTCGGGCGGCGGAGACAGGGTGAGCACGCGGGCGTGGTCGCTCTTGCGCAGGTGCGGCATGGCGGCCTGCACCGTGGCGAACGCGCCCCGCACGTTGACGTCGTGCATCAGGTCCCACCGCTTGAGGGGGGTCATCTCGGTGGGGGTGAGCATGATGGCGCTGGCGTTGTTGACGACGATGTCGATGCCGCCGAACCGGTCGACCGCGGCGGCGATCGCGGCCTGGACCTGGTCGCCATCGCGGATGTCGCACTGGACCGGCAGCGCCTTGCCCCCCGCGACCTCGATCGCCTCGGCGGCCTCGTGGATCGTCCCGGGGAGCTTGGGGTGGGGCTCGACCGTCTTGGCGGCGATCACGACGTTGGCGCCCTTGCGTGCGGCGCACAGGGCGATGGCCTTGCCGATGCCACGGCTGCCGCCAGTGATGAACAGGGTGCGGCCTTCGAGGACGGACATGGGGTCTCCGGGGAGGGGGGGCCCGCGTGGCCTAGCCCACCACCAGAGCCGGTGGGTCAGTTCCGGGAGGGTCCGACGTCGGTGTGATCGGTGAGGATGGGGGAGGCGTCGATCTGGCCGGCCTCCATCATGTCGACGACCTGCTGCAAGGCATCGACGAGGGCTTGCTTGTCCTGCACGTCCAGGCCCTCGAACCGCTCGACGAAGCGGGCCTGGAGCGGACGGGGCGCGCCGCGGAGGACGTCTCGGCCGCGGGCCGTGAGGGTGAGCAGCACGCGGCGGCGGTCCTTGGTGCTGCGGGTGCGCTGGAGCAGGTCGGCGAGCACCATGCGCTGGACGATCCCCGACAGGGTGGCGGGGCTCACGCCGACGGTCTCCAGGATGTCGCTGGCCGTGGTGCCGTCGGGTCCTGCGGCGTCCACCGCGCGCAGGGTGAGCAGCTGCGGGACCGTGAGCCCGGCGTCGCGGCCGAGCTTGCGGGAATGCAGGGAGACCGCACGCACGATGCGGCGAATGGACGTCAGGACCTCGAGGGCGGTCGGGTCGGGCATCGGATGGTGCACCTCCATTCACGCCCCCCCGGATGGGCTGGGGAAGCGGTCCTCGGCCCCGGCGGAGGGGGGCAGGACGGTCCGGCGCGCCCAATAGAGCACGATCGGGACCAGGATGCCCGGCAACAGCTTGTACACGACCGATCCGCCCGGCACGTGCGGCCAGATCCACACCGTTCCGACGCCTGCGGCGAGCATGGCGAGGGCGGTCGACGTGTCGAGCGGACGCCCCGCGAGGCGGACCAGCAGCACCGGGATGAACCCCGCCCCGAGGATGGCCCAGGCGCCGAGCACCAGCGCGAACACGCCGTCGTTGGCGAACAAGGCGATGCCGAGGGCCAGCGCGGCGACCGCCAGGGTGGCGAGCTTGGGGGCCCACACGGAGGTGGGGCGCTCGGGCAGGAGATCCTCGGTGACGGCTGCGGAGCACGCGAGGATCTGGCTGTCGGCGGTGGACATCGTCGCGGCGAACAAGCCGGCGAGCGTGATGCCCACCCACAGGTCGGGCAGCAACGCGATCGACAGGGCGGGAAGGGCCCCCTCGGTGGCCTGCACCACGGCGTTCTGCGCGGCCTCGCCGGACAGTCCGGCGGGGGCGACCGCGAGCTCGGGCACCAGGGCGCGGGCGTACAGCGCGACGGCGATGCCCATCGCGTAGAACGGGATGAACCAGAGGAAGTAGGTGCGCCGGGCAGACGCGATGTGGTCCGCGTTGTCCAGCGCCATCGTGCGGATCAGGATGTGGGGCTGACCCACGGCGCCGAACCCGCCCGCGATGAAACCCAGCATGTACAGCGGCCCGGCGGTCCACGGATCGACCGGCCACGGCTGGGTGAGCGAGGGATCCTGGGCGGTGAGGGCGTCCATCAGGGCGCTCGGGCCCCCGATCGCCGCGCCGGCGTACCCGAGCAGGGCCAGCATCGCGACGAACATCACGACGGACTGCGCGGCATCGGTCCAGATCGAGGCGCGCAGGCCCCCGCTGAAGCAGTAGATCACCACGATGACGGCCCCGAGGACCGCGCCGACCTCCAAGGGCCACCCGAACAGGGTGTGCAGGGCGGTGCCCCCCGCCTGGAGCTGAGCCGCGGCGTAGCCGCCGAGGAACAGGAAGGTCATCGCGGCCGTGACCATGGCGACGGGCCGCTGGACGGACCCGTCGGTGTCGGTGGCGAGCAGGGTGGGCACGCTCACGGCGTCGATGGCTTCCGCGTGGCGACGCACCCGCGGGTGGACGAACCACCACGCCAGCATGTCGCCGAGGATCCAGGCCACCGCCATCCAGGCGGCGCTGACGCCGTCCCGGTAGGTGAACCCGATCATGCCGATGAACATGAACCCGGAGTTGTTGGTCGCCACACTGGACAGCGCCGTGAGCCAGGGCGGAATGTGCCGCCCGGCCACGAGGTAGTCCTCGGTGCTGCCGTCGCTCTCGCGCGAAGACCACGCACCGATCGCGACGAACACCAGCAAGGAGGCGACGAAGGCTCCGAGGACCATCGGACGGCTCAGGCTGCGGGGTCGAGGGGAGCGCCGTCCAAGCCGAGGAGCGGGTAGGCGCCGTCCTCGCCGTGGGTCTCGGGCCCGACGACCGGCGGATCGAACACGCACACCATGCGAAGGTCGGTGGTGGCGGTGAGCGCGTGGGCGTCGTGGGCCTTGTCGTTGAGGCAGTACACGACGCCGGGCTCGATCGGGTGGACCTCGCCCGTGTGCTTGTTGAGGATCTGGCCGGTCCCCTCGATGCAGTACACGGCCTCGACGTGGTTCTTGTAGTGCATGTGGGTGGTGGTGCCGGCCTTGAGCGTGGTGTCGTGCAGGCTGAAGTTGAGCTTGTCGCCCGCGAGCAGCAGGCGACGGCTGGTCCAGGTCTCGCCCGAGACCTCCCGATCGGTGCCGACGATGTCGGAGAGCTGACGGACGATCATGCCGTCACCTCCGGGCCGTTGGAGGAGGAGACGGGGCGGGCCTTGGTGAACACGGCCTCGGCGGCCTCGTCGATCGCGTCGAAGCCCTCGGCGATCTGGGCGTCGGTGACGACCAGCGGTGCCAGGAACTTGAGGACCTCGCCGCGTGGGCCGGCGGTCTCGATGACGACGCCGCGCTCGAACGCACCGGCAACGATGCGGTCGGCGGCCTTGGGGTCGTCGAAGGCGACGCCCTGGATGAAGCCCCGACCTCGGACCTCGCCGCCGAACCGGCGCGCCAGGCTCTCCATGCGCTCGCGCACCAGGCCGGCCTTGCGGGTGGTCTCCTGGGCGAAGGTGTCGTCGGCCCAGAAGGTGTCGAGCGCGGCCGTCGCGGTGACCATTGCGGGGTTGAACCCACGGAAGGTGCCGTTGTGCTCGCCGGGCGAGAACACGTCGTGCTCGGGCTTGACCAGGGTGACGGCGAACGGGAGGCCGTACCCGGACAGGGACTTGCTGAGCGTGAGGATGTCGGGCTGGACGCCCGATCCGTCGAAGCTGAAGAACGGACCGGTGCGGCCGCAGCCGACCTGGATGTCGTCGACGATCAGCAGCGAGCCGACGTCGTGGGCGAGGCGCTGGAGGCGACGCAGCCAGTCCATGTCGCACACGTTCACGCCGCCCTCGGCCTGGATCGTCTCCAGGATGAAGGCTGCGGGGGCGTCGACGCCGGAGGACGGGTCCTCCAGGTAGCGGCGCATCACGTCGATCGTGTCGACGTTCCGGCCCAGGTAGCCGTCGAACGGCATCACGCTGGTGTCGGTGACGGAGATGCCGCCGCCCTCGCGCTTGGACTGGTTGCCTGTGATGGCGAGCGCCCCGAGGGTCATCCCGTGGTAGCCGTTGGTGAAGCTGACGATCCCGGTGCGGCCGGTGGCCTTGCGGGCGATCTTCAGCGCCGTCTCGATCGCGTTGGTTCCCGAGGGGCTCGGGAACGCCACCTTGTAGGACAGGCCGCGGGGCTTGAGCAGGCGGGCGTCGAGCGTCTCGAGGAAGCGGGCCTTGGCGGCCGTGTGCATGTCGAGGCTGTGGGTGACGGCCCCCGACTGGAGGTACGCGATCAGCGCCTCGCGCAGCACGGGGTGGTTGTGCCCGTAGTTGAGCGCGCCCGCGCCACCGAAGAAGTCGAGGTAGGGCCGGCCGGACTCATCGGTGAGCACGGCACCCTCGGCGTGGGTGAACACCGTGGGGAAGTTGCGGCAGTAGCTCCGGACCTCGGACTCGAGCCGGGAAAAGGTGGACAGATCGGTCATGCGTTCCTCTGGAAGGGGCCGATGCGGAACAGCTCTTCGGTCTCGTGACCGGCGCTGTCGGAGGCATCGACCAGGGATGCGAGCAAGGTGCCGGGGAAGGCACCGGGATGGGTGACGCCGGCGTCGTGCCGACGGGCGAGGCCGTGGAACAGGGCGCGGGACGCGGTGTTCGACGGGGTGATGGTGGTCTCGAGCCAGGTGGCGCCGGACCGCGCCAGGCAGTCCTGGAGCATGCGGGTGGCGAGCCCCTGGCCGCGGCCGGCTTCGGCGACGCCGACCTGCCAGCAGAACCAGGTGTCGGGGGCGCTGGGATCGACGAAGCCGGTGACGAAGCCCAGCAGGCCCTCGGGGCTGTCGACCACCACCGAGCTGTGGGCGAACCGGTCGAACCACAGGACGTAGGCGTACACGCTGTTGACGTCGAGGACGCCGGAGTCGACCACGATCCGGTGGACGGCGGCGCCATCGGCCGGGGTCGGGGGGCGCAGGGTGACAGCGTCGGGGCGGGGCTGGTCGTTCACGCGGCCCCCGGATGGGCCAGGCGGACCACGGCACTGGACAGCGCCGGAGCGGCACCGCGGCCGAACACGGCGCCGTGCAGCATGGTGGCCAGCTCGTCGACCTCATCGGCCCGCACGACGAAGGTGACGTGGGCGTCGTTGGCGCCCGTGGTCACCATGCCGACGCGGGCGGCCTCCAGGGCCTCCATGGCGGGGCCCAGGTCGGGTAGCGATCCGCGGAGGTTCCGGCCCACCAGGCTCACGCTCGCGACGTCGCGGCGCAGGGTGGGGGTGCAGACCGTCTCGAGGTCGGCCATCAGCCGGTCGAGGGCGTCGTCGGCGAGGGGGGCGGCCGCCATGTCGACGGTGGCCTGGATCACGCCGGACGAGGTCGAGATCAGGTCGATGCTGAACCCATGGGCCTTGAAGCGCGCGGTGACGTCGGCGAGGAAGCCGACCGGCTGCCAGGTGGGGTCGCGGCGCATCGTGAAGAACGCGAGCTGCTTGCGGGAGGTGACGGCGCGGATGCCGTCCTCCCCGTGGTCGACGCCGATCACGGTGCCGGTGGCGGACGGGTCCTGGGTGGACTTGATCCACAGGGGGATCCCGGCCTGTCGCACGGGCCCGATGCAGCGCGGGTGGAGCACCTTGGCCCCGAGCGCGGCCATGTTCGCGGCCTCGGCGTACGAGACGCGGCGGAGGCGCCGGGCGGTGGGGACAGCGCGGGGGTTGGCGCTGTACAGGCCGTCGACGTCGGTCCAGATCTCCAGCCGATCCGCGCCGAGGCGTGCGGCCAGGTAGGCGGCGGAGGTGTCGGACCCGCCTCGGCCGAGCAGGACGGTGTCACCCTGAGGGTTGTGGGCGATGAAGCCCTGCGTGAGCGTCGCGGAGGCGGCGCCCAACAGCTGGGTGCGCAAGGCCTCGTCCCGCTCGAAGCCGCACGTGGCGCTGAGCCAGTGCCGACCGTCGGGCGCGTCCTCCAGGGCCTCGGCCGTGAGCAGGTCGCGGGCGTCGGTCCAGGCGACGTCGATTCCCTCGGCGGTGAGCCACGTGGCACCGATCCGTGTGCTCATCAGCTCGCCGGCGGCCATGATGCGGGCCCGGGTGCGGGGGGACAGCTCGCCGAGGGCGCGCGCCGCGTCCAGCGAGGACTCCAGCTCGTCGATCTGGGCATCGACCAGATCCCCAGGGAGGCCGAGGCCTTCGGCGAGGGTGCGGTGGACCGCGCGCAGATCCTCCAACCGATCGCGCGTGGCATCGGCGTCGGTGTGCTCTGCCAGCAGGCCCTCCAGCGCGTTGGAGACGCCCGACACCGCCGAGCAGACGATGACGGGGTGGGCACCCTGCGCGATGCGGGTGCGCAGGACGTCGGCGATGACCCGCCACCGGGCAGGGGTGGCGACGCTGGTCCCGCCGAACTTGGCGACGACGAGGGTGGGATCGTGGGACATGGGCTGCTCCCGAATGGTTCGGATACAAATGAATCGCGCCCATTGATATGCAGGCGAACCATTCGCGCACGTGAAGGACCCGTCACGAACCGTCAACGCCCGGATGGCTGGCGGCGCGGGGGGCAGCGGGTGCGTAGGACGTCCTCAGCGCGTTCTCTCCGCCGCGAGGTAGCCATGGCCGACACGATCCACGCCTTCGAAGCCACCCGTCTGGGCGGCGAGTCCGAGTCCCTGTCCGCCTACAAGGGCAAGGTCGTCCTGGTGGTCAACACCGCCAGCAAGTGTGGGTTCACCCCGCAGTACGAGGGCCTGCAGTCGCTGTACCAGGAGCTGGGCGACCGCGGCTTCGTCGTGCTCGGCTTTCCCTGCAACCAGTTCGGTCAGCAGGAGCCGGGCGAGGCGGGGGAGATCTCCGAGTTCTGCGGGCTGAACTACGGGGTCGACTTCCCGATGTTCGACAAGGTCGACGTCAACGGGTCCGACGCCCATCCGCTGTTCCAGCACCTCAAGTCGGCGGCGCCCGGCGTGCTCGGAACCACCGCGATCAAGTGGAACTTCACCAAGTTCCTGGTCGATCCGGACGGCGTCGTGGTCAAGCGCTACGGGTCCACCACCACGCCCGAGCAGATCAAGGGCGACATCCTCGGGCTGCTGGACGCCTGACCGCCACCCTTGGCCCCACGCCACGTCGCGCGGGGCAGAGGAGGATCGAGCGCTCTCCGGAGGGGCTCAGCGCGGCTTGGGATCCCGGAGCCGCGCGGCCTCGAGCGTGTTGTGCATCAGCATGGCGCGGGTCATCGGCCCGACCCCGCCGGGCACGGGCGTGATCCACGCGGCGCGCTGATCCGCCCCGTCCTGCACATCGCCCACGAGGCGCCCGTCTTGCAGGCGGTTCATGCCGACGTCGACCACCGTGGCACCCTCTCGGATCCAGTCGGCCTGGACCAGGTCGGGAATGCCCACGGCGACCACGAGGATGTCGGCCTGTTGGACGTGGTGCGCGAGGTCCTGGGTGAACTTGTGGCACACGGTCACGGTGGCGCCGGCGAGCAGCAGCTCCAGCGCCATCGGGCGGCCGACGATGTTGCTCGCGCCCACGACCACGGCGTGCCGTCCCTTGAACACCTCTCCAGACTGCTCCAGCAGCCGGATCACGCCGAACGGCGTGCAGGGGCGCAGGGCGGGCAAGCGCTGGGCGAGGCGCCCGAGGTTGTAGGGGTGGAAGCCGTCGACGTCTTTGTCGGGGTGGATGCGCTCGAGGATCTCGGTGACGTCGAGGTGGACCGGCAGCGGGAGCTGCACGAGGATGCCGTCGACGGTGTCGTCCTCGTTGAACCGATCGATGCGCGCGAGCAGCTCCGCCCGGGTAGTAGACGCGGGCAGGTCGACGTCGATGCTCCGGATGCCGACGTCGGCGCAGTCGCGCCGCTTGAGCCGGACGTACACGGTGCTGGCAGGGTCGTGTCCCACCTGGACCACCGCGAGGCCCGGCGCGTGCAGGCCCTTGGCGACCCGGTCGGCCACGCCCGCGCGGACGCCGTCACGGACCGAGGCGGCGAGCGCCTTCCCATCGAGGATGCGTGCAGTCATCGGCGTCTCCGGCCAGGACGGTGCGGTCCATCCCACGCTGGGCGGACCGGGGCAAGCTCCGGGTCAGGCCGCGGACAGGGCGCGGACCTGGTCCTGCCACCCGTCGGGGAGCGGAGGGGCGTCGGGGATCCCGTCGAACCCGGGCATCGCCTCCCACGCATCGGGGTTGAGCTTGCGGAACAGCGCCTTCTGGACGGGCCCGTCGAAGTTGGACGGGTCGCGGGCAAGCAGCCCCATTCGGATCGTGATCCAGATCGCGCGGCCCACCGCGGGCAGGTCGCGCAGGTGCCGCATCCAGCGGGCGAGCGAGGAGGGCTCGGCGCCGTCGAGGACGGCGGGCTCGTAGCCGTAGCGGGCCATCGTCTCCTGGTTGATGCGCTCCACCAGCCGGATCTCGGTGGGGGTCCACACCCGGCTCCAGGACTCCCGGAGGGAGGTGGTGCGGGGGGCCAGGGCCCGGGCGAACCAAGGCACGGGGGGCAGATCGTCGGGCGCGTGGGCCGGGTGGTCGAGCACCTGGTCCGACCAGTCCTCTCCGACGTGATCGAGCACCGCACGCATCGTGCCCTCGGCGTCGGCGACGAGATCCTCGAGCCGGATCTCCAGGATCCGGTCGCGGTAGGGCTCGACCTGGTGACGCTCCAGCTCGCAGAACCCCGACGCGCCGACGAGGCTCGGGGTGGCCCACGGCATCCGGGTGAGGCTGTGGACGGTCGCGCGGGGATCCCGGACGATGCGGACGACGCGCGCGTCGGGCCAGTCCTCGAAGATCCGGTCGAGGTTGGCGGAGTGGCTGGGGGTCTTGTCGCCCCAGCGGGGCTTGCCGTGCCGTGCGGCGGCCTGGCGCATCACCGCCGCGTACAGGTCCTTGCGGTGGGCGGCCGTGAACGGGGCCGGGAGGTCGGCGACGACCTCGGCGGGATCGAGGCGGAGCCAGCGAAAGTGCGGGGTCTGCAGGTAGTACCGGACCAGCCCGGAGGGGGCGCCCTTCCCGTACACGCTCTCCCACACGTAGAAGCTCGCCTCGTGGGTGAGGTGGATCCGGGGGTGGGCGCTGAGCATCATCCGGAGCAGGGTCGTGCCGCTGCGGCCGGTGCCGATGACGTGGATGGGGGCGGTGTCGGAGTTCAGGGTCACGGGGTCTCCGCGTCGTCGGGGTCGTCCTCGTCGGAGCCGGGATCCTCGTCCTCGTCGAGGTAGCCAAGCGCCTGCAGGGCGGCCTCGGCGGCGGGATCGTAGGCGCGCACGGTGGTGCCGACGGGTGGGGGGGCCCAGGCGTGGTCGAGCTCGGCGCGGACGCTCCCGACCGGCCCGACGATGCGCACCCGGGCGCCCGCTGGATCGGGGGGGATCGCGGCGTCGACCGTGGTGGTGTCGTCGTCCACCGACAGGGTCAGGCCCGTGGTGTGGGCGGCGTCGGCGACCGGCTGCACGAACACGGCGGGCGGCAGCGGATGCCGGGGCGGGACCTGGACCACGGCGACGCCGTCTTCGACCGACACGGTGACGGCGTCGAACCGTCCGCGGGGGTCGTACCCGGTCCACGCGCTGGCGATGCCGGAGGGATGGGCGATGCGCACCGTGCTTCCCCGAGGGGCGGCGCGCCCGTGGCCCGTCAGGCGCCACACCTGCGGGACGGGGGCGCCCAGGCCCTGCGCCATGAGCGGTCCGAAGCGGGTGCGATCGGTGCTGGCGGCGATGTCGCGCTGCTCGTCGGGATCTTCGTCGAGGTTCCACACCTGCTCGCGGCCGTCGCGGCTGAGGAACTTCTGGCCGTCGTGCAGCACGGCCCAGCCGGGCCCGTCGTACAGGGGACGGCCGAAGGTCTGTGG
>JAUHWK010000534.1 GCA_030424555.1 bacterium
GCGGCAGCGTGACCAGCCGTTCCGCGGGCAGGTTCAGGGCCTCGGCGTAGGCGCCGAAACCGGCGGAACAGTAGGCCACCCGGTCGCCGACAGCAAGGCCTGCGCCGTCTCCCACGGCGGTCACCACGCCCGCCCCCACCTTGCGCAAGACCACGCCGCGTTGGTGGCCCCAGCCCCACCCCGTCGAGGTGACGCTCGAAGCGCCGCTGGAGGCCCCATGAGGATCAACGTCCGCAAGCGGGAACTGTCCCTCAAGATCGTGTACTTCGGACCTGGACTGTCCGGAAAGACCACCAACCTCGTCGCCCTGCACCGTCGCCTGCCCGCCCGCAGCCGGGGCGAGCTGCTCCAGCTCGACACCGAGACCGAGCGCACCTTGTTCTTCGACTACTTCCCGATGGAGCTGGGACGGGTCGGCCCGTACACGATCAAGATCGACGCGTTCACCGTCCCCGGCCAGAGCTTCTACCGGGAGACCCGGCGTGCGGTGCTGGAGGGTGTCGACGGCATCGTGTTCGTCGCCGACGCCGACCCCCGGCGCGAGGAGGCCAACGTCCAGGCCCGCGCCGACATGGAGCGCATGCTCACCGAGCACCGGCGTCCGTTGTCGGAGGTCCCCCACGTCTACCAGTGGAACAAGGCCGACCTCCCCAACGCCACCCCTGCACGCGTGCTCGACAAGGTCCTCAACCCCGAAGGCGCCCCGGCCCACCGGGGGATCGCCACCGAAGGGGTCGGTGTGGCCGAGGTCTGGGACCTCATCCTCGAGCTGGTGATGGAGGACATCTCCTCCCAGGTCGCGCCCGGCGCTGCGGAGGCCTCCTGATGGCACCGGTCGATCTCCAGAGTCAGCAGCTCCATGGGGCGTTGGACCGCCTGTTCGGCGCCAATCCCCCACCGCCCGCGCCCACCCCCGCCTCGGAAGGCCCCGTCTCCGAAGAGCTGCTCGCCGTCACCCACCGGATCGCCGGCCAGTTCCTGTCGGTCATCGCCAGCGCTGCCCGCGGCCTGCTGGGCGAGGCCCGTCCTGAGCGCGCCGTCGACCAGCTCAATCAGGCCGTCGCCTCCCTTCGTCGCCTCGCGACCGCCGCCGAAGACGACGCCCACCGCGACCTCCTCGACGAGCTCGACCAGGCCCTCGCCGCGTTCGATGCACGGGACGGTCTGGTGGGCTTGCCGCGTCTGCGCGACACCCTCCGCGACTGGCTGGCCCGCTACGCCGGCTTCCTGGGCCCTCGGGCCGGCGCCTCCCTCGATCGCCTGGTCTCCTGGGACGACGGCGAGCACCCGCTCCTCGAGGCTCTCCACACGATTCCAGGCATTGGACCCAAGCGACTTCGTCGACTGTACGCGGCCGGCCTGCACGATCCGCAACGGGTCGCCGGGGCCGACCCCGAGGAGGTCGCGTGGGTGTCGGGCATCCCCTCGGCGCTCGCCGAACAGGTCGTGGCGGTCGCCAAGCAGCACGTCGCCTCCGCCCCCCAGCGCGTGATCACCACCCTGGGCCGCCAGCTCGACGCCTTCTCCTCCCTCACCCGGGAGCTCAACCGAATCGAGGACCCCGTCCTCCGGGGGCAGGCCGTCGCCGCCCTCCGACAGATGGCCGACCTCGTCCGCCAGTGGGAGCACACCGATGACGTGGCGTGAGACGTGCGACGTGATCGCCGAGAACACCGACCTGCCTGCCCGCACGGTCGACACGGTCCTCAAGGCCTTCCGCGATCACGTGCAGCAGCAGCTCGAGCAGGGTGAGCGGGTCGCGATCCCTGGCTTGGGGACGTTCGACGTGCGCTGGACCACCGGCGGCGTCGCCCGATCGCCCGCCACGGGACGCCGAATCCCGTACGACGGCCACGACGTGCCCAGGTTCCGCGCGAGCACCCGCCTGCGGGAGGCCGTCCGCAACCGCGTGGCCCAACACCTCCGCGATCCCGCGCACCGCACGGCGTGGCGAACGGCCTCCGCAATGCTCGGAGACCTGAGCGCGTACCACGGCGCGGCCGCCGTTCCGCTCCCCGCCGACGCCACCGACCAGGACGTGCTCGCGTGGGGACCCCGGGCCTTTGGCGACGCCTGGCGCCGCGCCCGCGAAGCGTACCTGGACGCCACCCCCGCCGAGGTCACCGCCGCGAAGGACCACTTCGTCGCCGTGGCGCGCGACACGTGGGGCCACACGCCGTGATCGAGCTGATGCGGGCCGATGGCCGCAGGATCGCCCTCACCACCGTGCTCCAGTGCGCCGACATCGACGGCGTCACGGGTCAGGTCGTGCTCCCCGCCGGCCGGATCGAGCTGTTCGAAGGCCAGATCGTGGGTGCCCAGCATGGCCCGTGGGCCGATCGAGATGCCCTGTTCGAGCTGATGCTGGACAGCGCGCCCGGCCTGATGGTGATGACCGACGAGGCGCCGTCTGCCGAAGCCCCGATCGCCCGGGTCAGCTCGCTGCTCCTCGAAGGCACCCGACGCGCCGACGAGTGGTCGCTGCACGCCGAGCGGGTGTTCGAGGTGGTGCAGCCCGCATCGGACCCCGCCACCCAAGCGGTCGAGGCGTCCTTGGACGGAACCCGCGCCTTGTTCGAGGCGGTGGAGCGCTCCGACACCCCCCGGCACCGCGCCGCCTTGATGGCCGCCGCCGCGCTGTCCGACGCCCTTTTCGAGCGACACGTTCGGCGCCTGTGCGGCAATATCGGAAACATCGGTCTGGCCGCGGGCATCCATGATCTCGGATGAGAGCGCTGTGATGGCGAGCGGTGTATCCTGCACGCCGCGTTCACGGAATTCGGCGGTCACAACGATAATATTGTCATCCGCATCGGCCTGGGCCGTTTG
>JAUHWK010000535.1 GCA_030424555.1 bacterium
GACCGCCAGCCGACGTCCCGCCAGCGCACCCACAGGTCGTCCGCCGAGGGAATGGCGTCAAGCACGTGCTGCGCGTCCTTGGGCAGGTCCAGGGCGATCCGCGCGTGGTCGCGGGCACCTCGCACCACGATCGCCTCGTCGTGCGTGTGAACGACGGTCCAGGGGAACCACGCGTGGCGCACGGTGGCGTGAGGCCACATGGCTCGCGCGGCGTCCACGGCGGGGATGCCGAGCTCATCGGGCACCCCGATCTGCAGGGTCCGCGCGAGCGACGTGCCGAGGTCCAGCGCGTCCAGGCACGCGGGGGCCTCGGGGAGGTCTCGGAGCGTCTCGGAGGGGATCCAGTGGCTCAGGATCGCGACGCCGTCCTCCACGTCCGCGAGGGCGCCGTGGCCCATGGTGTCGAGGTGGATGCGGGCGAGTCGCGTGAGGACCCCGAGCAGGGGCGCGTGCTCTCGGGCCTGCGCGACCGCCGCCGCGCCGAGTTCCGTTCGATCCCGGGTCAACGCGGGGCCGAGGACAGGATGCAGGAGCAGCGCGGCGAGGGGAGCGGGGGACGGACTGTCGGCCACCCCGCGCAGGCCGTCGCGCGACGGAAGGTGCCCGTGGCGGAGCCCAAGTGGCTGATGCGCGTCGTAGGACCCGACCGGGAGTGCCTCGGCGACGAGGGTGTCGATCACGACAAGGGGGAGGCGCGCCCAGGCCACCCGGGACGTGTCGATGGGGACGCGGTCGTGGCGCAGGCGATCGCCGAGCCGCGTCAGGAGCGCGGTCAGCACGCCGGGAGGAAGCCGATGGACGTCTCCGGTGGTCAGCAACATCCGGACCCACTGGGCGGGGGCGCCGTGCGGGCTCCTGGGGTCGGGCGGCATGGCTGCCATCCGCTCGATCAAGCCGAGGTCGTCCAGCATCGTCAGCCACGTCGCGAGGGCGTCGGCCTCTCCGGCCCCGAGCGTCAGGTGTTGATCCGGTGCGGGGAGGGTCTGCAGGAGCCGCGATGCGATCTCGGGGTCTGCCTGGGCAAGCCGGATCAGGCAGGGGACGGCACGCTTCCAGAACCCGGCCGGGGCGCTTCGGGTGGCGGGCAGCGGGAGCAGCGCGCGCATCAAGGCGTCGTCTGCGTCCTCGGGCGCGATGCCCTCGGCGTGGGCGACCTTGCGAACCCCGGCGATCAGCCCCTCCCAGGGGGCCTCGCCGGTGCGGGTGCGCTCCGTGGCGAGCTGGAGGTACTCGGTGAAGTAGGCGCGGCCGGGCGCGGGCGTCGCCAACAACGTCGCCAAGGCCTCCATCCCCTCGCGAGACAGGGCCGAGGCGTCGACCCACGCGTGCGCGCGGCGAACGAGGTCGTCCAGGTCGAGGGTGTCAGCGCGGGCCACGGCCGCCGACAGAGCGCGGCCGACGTAGCGGGCGGTGACCTCGTCGTTGCCCACGGCGGAGAACACGCGTGCGACGGCCTCATGGTAGGACTCGAGGGCTTCAGGGACCTTGTTCTGCAGGCTGCGCGCGATGGCGTTGAACCCGGACTGCGCCCTGCCGGGCTTGCTGCCGGCCAGGGCCGACGCACGGAGGAATCCGTCGAGCTTGTCCATCGCCCAGCGCGCCAGGTCGGGTCGGTGGATCAAGATCCAGTCGGGGAACCCGGGAGGCGTGCGCTTGCGATGGCCCACGATACCGAGGACGTCGGGGTCGACGAAGCCCGCGAGCGCCATGGCAGACGCGTCGGCCAGGGCCAGATCCTTCGGTCGCAACCGGACGATGGGGGTGTCGCCCAGCGCCTCGTGGTGCCATCGGACCGCCTCGACGGCCTCGCTCGGAGGGGCGTCGTGGGCCTCGTCGAGCAGGCCGCCGGCGACGAGCCGCGCCCCTGCATCCGTGGGAACGGCGTCGCGGAGCGTGCTCATGGTCCCTCCGGGTGCACGACGCCCCCTGCGTGAATGCGGGCGGCCATGCGCACGCCCTCCGACAAGGCGACCGGTCCCAGCGCGGCCCACCCCACGGGCGCGCCGCGGGCATCGGAGAACCGCAGGGGACCGGTCTCCGTGGGGTCCAGCGGGTTGCTGTAGAAGGTGATCGGGTACTCGGCTCGAACCGCCTGGCCCCGGTCGTACAGCCGCGCGATCGCCTCTCCGTGGCGCACGTCGTACCCCAGCCGGGTGGCCCGGGAGATCGCGAACCGACCCTGCTCGAACCGAGCCCCCTCAAACGCGGTCAGCCACGTCCGGTCCTCGGGGGCGGCGTCCACGGGCGGGCGGTGCACCTCACGAAACAGCTGGAGGAGGGACTGGGACCAGCCGAGCTCGGTGAGCAGCATGCGCCAGTCGTCGAGGTCGTCGAGGAGGACGGGGTGCGGGATGAGGACCGAAGGCGCGGTCAGCCACTGGCTCTCTCCGTCCCGGTCGACCACGCCGAGCCCGCGCGAGGGATCCACCTCGACGAGCAGCCCACAAGACGCCGGCTCGTCGACCACCGCCACGAGGGCGTGCTTCAGGACATCGTTCCACCAGGGGTCTGGCCACACGGCGTGAAGCACCCGCGTCGGGACGGGCAGGCTGCCGAGCATCCAGGTCTCGACGGTCCGGAGGGCCTCCTGTTGGTGGTCCACGAGCCACGTCGCGAGGGCGGCCAGGCGGGTCGCGGTCGGGCCCTGCTTGACCTTGGAGGGGACGTTCTTGAGGACTTTCCCCTTGGCGTTGCGCGCGACGAGCCCGCCGTCGCCCATCGACAGGGCGTACCCGTCCTCCGCGTCGATCCATACGGCCATGCGCACCCCACACCACCCTGAGGCCACGTCGCCCTCAGGCCGAGGGCATGAGAGCATGGGG
>JAUHWK010000536.1 GCA_030424555.1 bacterium
GGTTTTCGAGACCCCGGCGCGTGCCGCGATGGCCTCGGTGGTCGCCTCCAGGCCCTCGGCCTCGAAAACCTGAGCCGCCGCCTCGACGAGGGCGTCCACCGTGGCACGGGAACGCTCCTGGGTCGGCGTTCGACGGGCCTTGTGGCGCGAGTGGGTGGTGCGGATTCCGGCCATGAGAACGCGAGGTGTCGGAGGGGTGGGGGAAGGGCACGTTGTGCCAGCGTCCAGGAGGGACCATGATCGGTGTGACGATGGCAGCAGCAGGCACCGCGGCGATGCTCGTCGGGGTTGGACAGTACTTCGTGCAGGTGGCCGGTGGCGATCTTCGTCCACCCCCAGCGAGCGCCCAGGCGGCCGTGGTCTCGGGCGCCGCAACCTGTCTTGGTGCCGCCGCGACCGGGGTGTGGACCGGGCAGCCGGCGGCCGTTGCAGCGGGCGTTGGGGGGCTGGCCTTCGCCTCCCTGGCGCTGGGCGTCTACACGAACCGCCGGATCCCGAGGGGGTCGTTGGCGGTGAGCGTGGGGGATCGCATCTTGCCGTTCGAGGCCACCACGCCCGACGGCGAGCCCTTCTCCAGCGAGGCCTTCGCGGGACGGCGGGTGCTCCTCAAGTTCTTCCGAGGCGAGTGGTGCCCGTTCTGTCAGGCAGAGTTGCGCGGGTTCGAGGCGATGCGGGAGCCGCTCGCCGCGCGGGGGGTCTCGATCGTCGCGCTGTCCAAGGATGCGCCGGAGGACGCCGCACGGCACCGCGCCCGGGACCACCTCGGCTTCCAGCTCCTGTGCGACCCGCGCATGACCGTCATCCGTCAGTACGGCGTGGAGCACCACCGCTCTCTGCAGGTGCGAGGACGGGCGCGGGTGTCGGTGCTCGGGGCGTCGCTCGGCTTCGTGCCTTCGGTGGCAGCGATGGCGATCCCCACCACCTTGTTGATCGACGAGACGGGGGTCGTGCGCTGGATCGACCAGACCGACGACTACATGGTCCGCAGCAGTGTGGAGCGCGTGCTCGGCGCGGTGGACGCGGCGTTCGGGGAGGGCGGCCCCGTCCCGAGCCTTGTCAGGACGGCGCCGGTGCCGACCGACGGCTGCCCAGCCTGCTGATCCCGGCGGGTTCAGTGCAGGGCGCCCACCACGCAACACCGCCGGTTGCGGTCCTGGAGTGCCCGCGCATTGGGCAGGCCGCCGTCGGCGAGCTGTGCGGCGGTGGCGGTCATCGCCTGCTCGCAGATCAGGAAGGTGACGTTCTCGCTGTACGGCGGGGTCGTCAGCGATCCGGCGTAGCGGCGCACCCGGGCGTCGGGGGGAAGGATGGCGTCCTTGGCGACGGGGATGGGCGGGCCGGTCTCGGCCCCCTCGGGCAGCGTCGTCGCGACCGACATCGGCTCGTACGGCGTGTCGCCCTCTTCCAGGAACACCCCGATCACCGCGATGCGGCACCAGTCGAGCTTGCCCTGGAGCGCCCAAGGGACGTCGTCCTCATGGACATGGACGATGTGGGCTTCGCTGGGCCAGGTGCGCCCGTCCGCGTGGTGCTCGCAGGGGAAGTGCCAGTGCAGATCCACCGGGACGTGGTTCTGGCCGTCGAGCCGGAGCACACCATCGCCGGAGGCCGCGAGCTTGCGCGTGGGGGCGTAGGGGGGCTGTGCCTTGGCCTTGAGGGTGAGGGTGGTCCACAGGACCTCCGCCCGCACCGACTCGGCCTGGAACAGGAAGTCACCCGTGGGCGACCCCAGATCGATCGGGCTCTGCTGGGTGCCGAGGTTGGGGAAGGGACGGGTCGCGGTCATGGTGCCTCCAGGCTGCGGACCGATCAGCGCACGGGGGGACGCGGGAATCAACCAGCCGGAGGACATCGCGACGGATGGCGACATCCAAGTCGGGTGTCGAGGGTGGGAAGCCCCGAGGGCGACCCGTCGGCACACGGCGACGGGCGTGCTACCGGTGGGCATGGGAGGGCCGATGCCCCGCGTTGTCGCTGTGTTGTTCGCGATGCTCTGCTCCACGGTGGCGTGGGCGGGGGACCTCAGCCTGGCGGTGCTGCCGCTCGAGGGGGACCTGTCCCTCAAGGAGCGCCAGCTGATCACGGACGAGATCCGGCTGCAGGCGGCCGACATGCTCAAGGAGCGGGGGGACGTCCTCACGCGCGAGAACCAAGACGTCCTGCTGCAGTTCCACGCGCTCGACGCGGCCTGCTCGGTCGACGGCACCTGTGCGCTGGAGATCGGGCGGTACCTCCAGCAGGGCTACGTGATCACCGGCGAAGCGGTCGCCGTGGCCGACGAGGTCCTCGTCACCCTGATCCTGGTCGACACCGCCTCTGGGGCGCTGCTCAACCGCGAGCGCACCCACGCCACCTCCACCGTGGCGGTGCTGGAGCGCCTTCGTGAGCCCACGGCCAAGCTCATCGCCGTGCTGGGCGTCGCGTCGGGTGTCACCGCCCCCACCTACACCGAGGCCGTCAACGAGCCGCTCTCGCCGATCCCCGCACGGGCTCCAGCGCCCAGCGCGCCGCCGCAAGCGCCCGCGGAGCCACCACCCGTGGCCGGCGCCGACAACACCGACAACGCCGAGGACGGTGGGGAGGCACGCGATCCCGCCGAGCCGTTCGACTGGCCCTCGGTGACGGGGGAGCTGCAGAGCCCCACGCTCGGCACCTTGGTGTGCCTGTCGCCCGGCTCCTTCCCCATGGGCAGCCGCCCTGGCTCCAAGGGGCACCGCGATCGCAACATCCGCCACGATGTCACGCTCACCAAGGGCGTGTGCGTGATGGAGCGGGAGGTCACCCAGGGGGCGTGGGACGCGTTCGAGAAGCGCAACCGGTC
>JAUHWK010000537.1 GCA_030424555.1 bacterium
GCGCTTCTCCCTGGGCATCAAGCAGCTGTCCGAGGACCCGTGGTTCACGGTCAACAGCCGCTACTACCTGACCCAGGTCATCGAGGGCCCGGTCGTGCACGTCACCGACTTCGGCGTGTTCGTGGAGCTCGAGGACGGCATCGAGGGTCTGGTCCACATGTCCGAGCTGGTCAACGACGGCGACGACTGGCAGTCCCTGTACGTCGCCGGCCAGAAGGTCAAGGCCGAGATCACCCACATCAACAGCCACGACCGTCGCATCTCGCTGTCGGAGAAGGCCGCGGGCGACCGCGACGCCGACGACGACGCGCCCCGTCCCCCCGCGCAGGCCGATGCCGGCTCGCGTCTGGGCGACGTGTTCGGCGACCTCGGCCGCAAGCTGGCCGCCGCCGGTGCGGGCGACGAGGCGGCCGAGGCCACCGAGGCCACCGACGACGATGCCACCGGCGAGGAGTGAGCGGTCCGCGAACCGCGGGCGGTGCCCTTGTGGGGCCGCCCGTGATCCGCTACCCGAGGTCGGGTGAGGGGTGCCGAACCGGCGCTGCTCCCCGGCCTCGCGCCGTCTGGGAGCGGCGGGCGCGGGGGCCATCCCCCGAGGAGAGCCGATGAGCCGAGGAGCCGTGGTCGCGATCGTGGTGCTGCTGCTCGTGGCGGTGGGCGCAGGCGGCGTGCTGGCGATCGCCGTCGCGCAGAACGTCGAGCAGACCGCGCGCCTGGGCGTGGACCTCGGCACGCTCATCGGGGCGTGGCGCATGGTCGAGCCGATGCCGGTGGTGTCGCTGATGGGGATCGCCGCGGGGACGGGGGCGGCCCTGGTGGGCTTGCCGCTGTGGATCTGGGGCCTGCGTCATCGGCACGCGGCGCGACGGGCGGAAGCCCTGGGTGGTCATGCCTTCGAAACCGGGTGATCCGAGAGACCGTTCCCGACGTCCCCGAGGCCCAGATGCGTCCCGACGTCCCCGTGGTGGGTCGGCGGCGAGTCCGGCCCGGGTGGCGGCTGCCCGGGTGCTGGTCGAGGTGGACGAGGGCCGTCCGGTCGACGACGCCCTCGCAGAGCGGGCGCCTGCGCGGGATCCCGATCGCGCGATGACCTGGCACCTGGTGCTGGGGGTCCTGCGTCGCAGGGCCTCGGTGGATGCAGCCCTGCAGGGACCGGTCCGAGGGCCGCTGGAGCGGCTGGACCCCCCGGTTCGGGCCGTGTTGCGCATCGCGGTGTTCGAGCGCCTGTTCGGAGGCACGCCGCCTCACGCTGCCGTCAGCCAGGCGGTCGAGGTGGCCCGTGCGATCGGCGCGGGCCGGGCGTCGGGCCTGATCAACGCCGTGTCACGGCGGGCGTCGCTTCCGCGCGAGCTGGATCGCGCGACCCGGCTGGAGCATCCGGCCTGGCTGGTGGCGCGGTGGGATGCTCGGCATGGCGAGGCCGCCGTCGACGCGTGGTGTGCCGCCAACGGTACACCGCCCCCCTTGTGTGTGGTCGCACGGGACGACGTCGCCGCGCTCGCGGAGCAGTTCGCGGCCGCCGGGGTGCAGACCCGCCCTGCCACCGCCGGGGGCGAGGTCGTTCCGGGGGTGCTGCGCGTGGTCGAGCCCAAGGGGCGCGTCGAGTCCCTGCCCGGGTACGAGGACGGCGCGTTCTGGGTCCAGGATGCCGCGAGCGCGTGGATGACCGACCTCGTGCCCACCTCGGCCACGACCGTGCTCGACGCGTGCGCGGCGCCCGGCGGCAAGACGATGCGCCTGGCCTCCCGCGGGCACGCCGTCACCGCGATCGACAAGCGTCCGGATCGGCTGGATCGCCTCCACGAGTCGGCACACCGGGTGGACCTGTCGCTGCCCTCGCACGTCCACGACTGGACCCAGGGAGCGTGCTCAAAGGTCGGCGCGTTCGATGCCGTGCTTGTCGACGCACCGTGTACAGGCCTCGGCACCGTCCGACGTCGCCCAGACATTCGCTGGCGTCGCACGGAGGCCGACGTTCGGGAGATGGCGAACCTCCAGCGCGTCGTGCTGGAGGGCGCCTCACAGCACGTCCGCCCAGGGGGACACCTCGTGTGGGTCGTGTGCTCGCCGGAGCCCGAAGAGGCCGAGGGGGTGGTCGACGGGTTCTTGGCGGACCACCCCGAGTGGGCGCGGGAGGCCACCCGCGTCACGGCGCCGCCCCACGACGACGAGGACGCCTTCCAAGGACACCGCCTGGTCCTCAGGGAGGACGGGTGAGCTCGCCGATGTTCGAGCAGTTCCACGCGCTCAAGCAGCAGGCGCCCGACGCCATCCTGTTCTTCCGGATGGGCGACTTCTACGAGACCTTCTTCGACGACGCCAAGGTCGCCGCGGAGATCCTCGAGCTCACGCTCACCGCACGCAACAAGGGCGACCCCGACCCGATCCCGATGGCGGGCGTGCCCCACCACGCCGCCGATGCGTACGTGCAGCGCCTCGTCGACGCGGGCCACCGGGTGGCGATCGCCGAGCAGATGGAGGACCCGTCACAGGCCAAGGGCCTGGTGCGTCGGGACATCGTGCGGGTGGTCACGCCTGGTGTGGTCCTCGATCCCAGCAGCCTGGACGCCCGGTCCCCAAACTGGCTGGCCGCGGTGCAGCATGTGCGGGGCAAGTGGGGGATCGCGGTGCTGGATGCCTCCACCGGAGACCTGCGGCAGTGCGGCCTCACGGCGGTCGACGCGGTGCGGGATGAGCTGACGCGGCTGGAGCCTCGCGAGCTGCTGGTGGGGCCTGGCGTCGACGACGAGGTCCTCGCAGAGGTGCGTCGCGAGCTGCGAGATCGCGGCACCCGCGAGAGCCACCTGGAGGGC
>JAUHWK010000538.1 GCA_030424555.1 bacterium
GGACCACCACCCGCAACTGGCGCCTGATCGACGACGCCATGCAGATCAAGGGCGGCCGCGGCTACGAGACCGCGCCCTCGCTGGCCAACCGTGGCGAGCGTCCGGCCCCGATCGAGCGGGCGATGCGCGACAGCCGCATCAACCTGATCTTCGAGGGAAGCTCCGAGGTCATGCACCTGTTCATGGCGCGTGAGCTGGTCGACACCCACCTCAAGGTCGCGGGCGCGATGTTCGACCGCAAGGCCGGCATCGGCGAGAAGCTCGCCGCCATCCCGAAGATCCTGGCGTTCTACGCGGCGTGGTACCCCAAGCTGTGGCTCGGCTTCCTGTTCCGTCCGTCCTACGCCAAGTACGGCAAGATGGCCGGCCACGTGAAGTGGGCGGAGTCGCAGAGCCGTCGCCTCGCGCGCAACGTGTTCCACGGCATGGCGATCTACCAGCTGGGCCTGGAGCGCAAGCAGGGCTTCATGTTCCGCGCGGTCGACATCGCGATGGAGCTGTTCGTCCTGGTCGCGATGGTGGTGCGCACCCGCGCCCTGCTGCAGGCCCGGGCCCCCGAGGCCCAGGCGGCGCTCGAGATGACCGACATGTTCGCGCTCAACACGCGCCGCTACGTCGACACCAAGTTCAAGGAGCTGTGGAGCAACGACGACGACCGCAAGTCGACGATCGCCACCCACATCCTCGACGGGCGTCACGCCTGGCTCGACCCGAAGCCCGCCGCCGAGGTTCCGGCCTCCGCGGGCGACGAGGCGACTGCCGCCGCCAAGTGACCCTGGCGTAGGCACCCTGAGGGCCCGTTCCGGCAGAGGCTGGGGCGGGCCCTTCGTGCGTTCGCGCTCCCTGACGTTCCTGTGACGCGCAGGTCACGGTGCATGGTAGGATTCGCGTCGCTCCCGGGTGTCCCATGCGTACGATCGTCCCTGTCCTGACGCTGTTTCCGCTCCTCTCCGGCTGTCCGGAGTTCAACCTCCAGGGCCTCGGGGCCGATGTGCCCCCCGATGGGTTCGATCTCGACGAGGTGATCTCGAAGTGTGGGTTCCGCTACGGCCCGCGCTCGGTGGAGCCGCTGGCGACCTGCGCGGAGTTCGAGGTCGGCGACTTCGATCCGGCGATCGAGTGGGAGGGCGGCAAGGGCCAGTCGATGCGGTCGCTGCCCGTGGTCGCGGACATCGACGGCGACGGCATGCCCGAGGTGATCACCAACCTCACGAACAACCTGCCGCCGGGGAAGGGGCGCCTGGTGGTGTTCGAGGGCGACGGGTCGGGAGAGCACTGCCGCAACGACGACGCAGGCCTGGGCTACGCGAGCTCGGCGGCGGTCGGGGATCTCGATGGGGACGGCACGCCCGAGATCGTCAACGTCCGCGCGCTCAAGCAGCAGATCGGCACCGCCAAGCTCAACCAGACCGAGTACCGCGTGGTGGCGTTCGACAACGCCTGCAACGAGGTGTGGGAGAGCGCGTCCTTCGACAAGACGCACTTCGACTACGCCACCGGCATGGTCGTCAGCGACATGGACCGCGACGGGTCCCCCGAGGTGATCGCCGGACGGGTGATCCTGAACAGCGATGGCACCACCCGCGGGATCGGTCCACACGGCCAGGGCTCGTGGGGACGGCTCCCGGGCATTCCCGCGGTGCTCGGCGGCGATGGCTCCCCCGTGGTGGAGTCGTCGGCCCCGGCGGTCGTCGACATCGACCTGGACGGCATCGAAGAGGTGATCGTCGGCAACGCGATGTACACGCCGGATGGCGAGGTGAAGTGGTACGCGGGCCACACGGGCCTGCTCAACCCGGCGATCCCCCGGTCGGACGGCTTTGTCGGCGTGGCCAACCTCGACGACGATCCGGAGGGGGAGTTCGTCGTCACCTCGTACGCCACCCTGCGCGCCCACGACACCAACGGCGACCTGCTGTGGGGGCCGATCGAGCTCGACCCGCCCACGCACATCGACGACGAGGAGACGGGCAACATCGCGGCCCCGCCCGCCATCGGCGACCTCGATGCCGACGGCTACCCGGAGATCGTGACGGCGGCGGGCAACGAGCTCAGCGCGTTCAACCACGACGGCACCAAGCTGTGGTCCATCCCGGTCCAGGACCTCACCGGGGCCACCGGGGCCAGCATCTTCGACTTTGAGGGCGATGGGGCCGACGAGATCGTCTACATCGACGAGACCTCGCTGTACGCGATCGATGGGTCCAGCGGGTACCTCAAGCTGCAGAGCGGACGGCACAGCTCCGAGACCATGTTCGACTACCCGGTGGTGGCCGACGTCGACGCCGATGGCGAGGCCGAGCTGCTGGTGGCCCACACCCTGCTCGGGCAGGCGTTCACCGTGTACGGGTCCGGTGGTGGCAAGTGGGCGCCCGCCCGGCCGCTGTGGAACCAGCACGCGTACCACCGCAACAACGTCGACGACGATCTCGGGCTGCCCACCGCCCAGGATCCCGGGTTCACCACCCACAACACCTGGCACGGCGCGACCGATCGCTCGCTGTACGAGGTCGACGTGTACTTCGACCTGCAGGTGGCGCTGCACGAGGTGTGCGAGGCGGAGTGCGACCTCGGACGCGCCTGGGTGGCGGTCCAGCCGATCAACCGCACCCCCCGTCCGATCGACTCGGGGCTGCCGGTCACGCTGTACGCCCGCATCGACGGCGACACGCTCGAGGTCGAGACCCAGTACACGGAGGAGGCGATCCTCGCGGGCAAGGAAGGGCCGCTGATGCTGTTCGCCGTGAGCAAGGAGGCCGCGCGACGGGCCACCGGGTTCATCGCGCGCATCGACGCCGCGAACGAGTACCCG
>JAUHWK010000059.1 GCA_030424555.1 bacterium
CTGCTCCTCGTGGGCCAGCCCCAGGCGGGTGCGGGCGTGGATCGCCGCCGTTCGCGCGGCGTCGGGCTCGGTGGCCAGCGACGCCAGCAGGGCCCCCATCGCGGCGTCCACCCGACGACGCCACGCCAGCACCTCGCGCAACAGCGGCCGCGACAGATCGGCCCGACGCGCCCTCGGCTGCCGGGCGCCACACGCTTCGTAGTAGCTGTTGAAGCAGTAGGCCCACCCCTCGCTGGCCGGCTCGTGGGCCGGGGCGAAGGGCTGGAGCACGAAGGTCTCGAAGAACCAGGTGGTGTGGGCGACGTGCCACTTGGCCGGCGAGACGTCCGGCTCCGGCTGCAGGTTGCAGTCCTCCGGGTCGAGGCCGTCCAGCAGCGACACCGTGCGGGCACGCACCGCCGCGTACCGGGCCGCCAGGCTGTCGTCGTGCGTGGTGTTCACCAAGAACCTCCCCCGGGTCAGGCCTGTACGCCGTCACCGGGGGCGCGGTCACGCAACGCGTTGGCGACGCCCGCTCGGCCCCGTCGCCGCTCGGTCGACCGTCACTCGGTCTCGTGCCCCGCCGCGATCCAGGCCCCGGTGCCGCCCTCGACGTTGATGGTGGTGTACCCGGCGGTGGCGAGCATGTCGGCCGCCCGAGACGAACGCCCACCCGACTGGCAGATCACGTACAGCGGCTGATCCTTGGGGTGGTCCTTGACCGCCGGATGGTCGGGCGAGAGCTCTTGGAGGGGAGCGAGGACCGCGCCCGGCACGTGGCCGTTGGCGTACTCGCCCGCCGTCCGCACGTCGATCACCGCGACGTCGCCCGCGGCGAGCGCCTCAGCGAACGCCTGGTTGGAGACGTCGGAGCGCTTCCCGGCCGCAGCCGCTGGCTCGGCACCCGCCGTGGAGGGGGTGGAGGCCGTGGACGGGTCGGCGGCGGGGGACGCACCGCACGCGGCGACAAGGGCCACGGCCACGGCAGGAATCGTGAGACGGATCATGGGGACCTCCAGGTGGAACGCTCCCCTAATCACCGCACCGGCTCCGTCATCGCCCGGCGGCGATCGGCCAGGCTGCGGGCCAGCACCTCGATCCACGCAGGGTCCACCACCGGACGCCCCGCGCGCGTCGCCAGCCCAGCCACCTCGCCCCCCCGGTCCAGATCCATCCGGTACTGGACCCCGGCCGCGCCGATCCCGAGCACGACGACGAGCAACACCCGTCGGCCCGTCTCCACCGCCGCCGCCGCCCCGCCGGCCTGGGGCAGCCTCACCAGCGTGGCGAGGTGTCGATCGACCGCGAGCCACCCCACCGCCGCCACCCCGCACAGCGCGGGCAACCACCCCGCCAGCACCAACGACATCCCGAGCCCACAGGCCCCGGCGAACGCGGCCCGAGCCGCCTGGATCGCCGCCCCCGCCCCATGACGTGCCACCAGCGTGCGATCGCCCCGCGCCCGATCCTCGTCCTCCTGAAAGGCCTGCGCGACGTACACCGCGGCCCACACCCCGAGCGCCACCACCCCCAGCATCGCGATCGACCGCGGGGTGGGGGGAAGCCCGACCAAGGCATGGCCCGCCCCCGGCGACACCACGCCGTAGCCGACCACGTTGACCAAGGGCCCGAGCACCGGATGGGACTTCCAAGCCCCCCAGGGCGCGCTGTAGGCCACCGCCAGCAGGGCGGCGGCGACCGTCCACGGCACCAAGGCCGACGCGGTCCACCCCGCCACCCCCACGGCCGCGATCAGCGCCCCGAGCCCCAGCCAGGCCGTCCCGGGGGGCACCGGCACGGACCGGCCCAGCAACACCTCCCCCTCGTCCCGATCCCGGGCCGCGTTGAGCCACATCGTCCCCGCGTGCACGAGCCACCAGGCCATGACCAACCCCGGCAACGCGGCCGTGGCGATCGGCGGGAGCGCCCGGTCCCACAGGGTGAACGCCCATCCGAGCAGCGGCAGCGCCACCACGGCCGGGGCCAGCCGGGGGCGGCTGAGCGCGATCCACCGCCCCACCCGTCCCCGCACCTACAGGGCCTCGTCGGAGTCCTGCGGGGAAGACGCAGGGACGCGCTCCGGCAAGAAGGGCTCGGGGTGCATCGAGGCCGCGCGGATCTGGGCCAGCTCGTCGGCGGTGAACGGATCGTCCGAGTACTGGATGACGTTGCGCGCCCACGCCTGGATCACGTCCCGCACCACCTGGCCTTCCGGCGTGTCCGTCCGCGTCAGCCAGAAGGTGGCGACGGCCTCCCGACGACCGGCCGGCGTGGGGATCACGTCCCCACCATCCAGCGCCTCGCCCCGCTCCCACAGCGCATCCAGCCGGACCGGCAGGTCTTCCACCCGCCTCGCGAGGCCGAGCGCGCTGATGCGGGTGGACAGCTGCTCCATCTCTGGACGGATCGTGGCCAGCGCGCGCGCCTCCGCCGCCTTCCACTTGCGGGCCCCGTAGGTCTGTCCCGCAGGCCGGATGCACAGCGGAAACAGCACGCACCACAGGTAGTCGACCGGCCGGGGGTTCTTGACCGGGGGCTCGAACCGCACGGGCTGGCGCTTGACCTTCACGCGGCCGTCGTCGTGGACGACGATGTCGCCCTTCCAGGACTGCTCGTGCCGGAGGATCACCCGATCGTCCTTGATCTTGATCCGCCGGAAGCCCGCGTCCCGGGCCACCTCGTACAAGGCCTGACGCGCCATCTCGACCCGCCGCTCCGCTACGACGACCACGGTGTACACACCATCGTCGGAGTCTTCCTCGGACGCGTCCTCGTCCGCATCCGACGCTTCGGACGCTTCCGATGCATCGGAGGTCGGCGGATCGACGCCGTCGCCCTCAAGCGGGGCCTCCTGCGCGTGAACGCGGGGAGCCGCCAGGGTGGACAGGACAAGGGCCGCCGCGAACCACACCCGGCCGCCCGCGATCACGGGGTGGCCTCCCACGGCGCGTGCGTGATCGGGGGCTGGCCCCACGCCGCGCGTGCCGCCTCCGCCGACGCCCGGTCGGGGAAGGTGCGCACGTCCATCCGGGGATGCTCGGTCAGCAGCGTGGGGGAGGTCACCAGCACCAACACCACGAAGCCCGACACGCGGTCGCGACACAGGGTCCACGTCCACCCAAACGCATGGGGACCCGGCGCCCGGTTGTACGCGGAGCGGGTCCACTCCCCGTGCAGGCGCCACAGGCCGTGCCGGTCGGTGAGAAACACGCCGGGGGGACCGCTCTCCGCCAGCGCGGCGTCGAACGGGCTCGCGTACCCCAGCTCCGGGCCCACTGCGTCCATCCGTCTCCCCTATCGCACCGCGTGCCGGCACGGTCGCCGCGACCTCACCGGGCGCGCGGCACCGACAGCGCGATCTGCTGGAGCACGGCGTACCAGGTGAGCATTCCGTGGGCCATCATCGGCTTGCCCGTGTTGAGGAAGGCCACCGCCAGCTCCCGGCGCGGGTCGGCGTACACCACCACGGTCGACAGTCCGAGGTGTCCGAACGCGCCGCCCGTGCCCAACCCGTACAGGCTGAACGCGTCGCCCCCCATCATCACCCCCATCCCGTACGCCATCGGCATCTGCATGATCCGGTCGATCCGCACCGGCGTCGCGCGGGTGGTCAGGCGCCGGACCGCCTCGGGCGACAGGATGCGCTCGCCCCCGTACACCCCACCGTCCAGCAGCATCTGCATGAACGCCGTGGTCTCCCGGGGGGTCGCGACCACGTTGGCCGACGGTAGGGTGGCGGTGAGGAAGTCCGGATCGTTGGAGATCGTGATCGCGTCGGTGAACCCGAGCCCGATCGACCGCTTGAAGATGTCGGACATGAACGACGGGACGGGCGGCCCGGTGACCGCGTGCCGCGCCACCTCCCCGAGCCGCGCTTCGGGCACGCCATAGTCGAGGTTGGGCAGGCCCATCGGCTCGCGGATGTGGGTGCGGAGCAGGTCGCGCAGCCCCTTTCCGGTGGCGGCCTCCACCACCCCCTCGAGCAAGAACCACGACGACATCGCATGGTAGGCGTTCTGCCGCCCCGGCGGCGCGAGTGCGGGCATCGCGAGCAGGGGCTCCAGATCGATCCGGCCGGCCCGCAGCATCTGGCGCAGGTCCATGCCCGCCGGCATCTCCTGGATGCCCGCCGTGTGCGACAGCAGGTGCCGCAGCAAGATCCCGTGCTTGCCCTGCTGCGCAAACCCCGGGAGCCAGTGGGCCACCGGCAGGTCCAGGTCCAGCGTGCCGTCGTCGACCAAGGCGTGAATCACCGCGGCCGTGACGATCTTGGAGGCGCTGAACAGGTTGAACAGCGTGTCGGGGGTGACGATGGGACCAGGGGGCTCGCCCGGATCGTGCTGGACATGGCCGAGGGTCCGGTCGCAGACCACCTCGCCGCGGTACCGCACGTGCAGCGCGATCGCGGGGTGCAGGCCGTGCTTGTACAGCCGCCGCACCGACCGCCACACCCGCTCGGTGGGGAACGCCGACGGCACCTCCTCGCCCACGCGCATCACGGCGCGGGAGGACGGGGTGGGGATGAGGCGTTGGAGGCCGAGGCGGGGTCGACGACGGGCGGGCATGGGCGCCCCTAGTCCGACCGCTGGGATCCGTCCCCTCCCCCCACCATTCCCCGCGTTTCAGGCCTTCGTTCCTGCGCGACGCCCCCCGGCGACCTCCCGGGTCCCCCCGCACCGCCCGACGTGCTACACGGCGGCCCCGCCCGGAGGCCCCGATGTCCGTGATCCTCGACGTCCACGCCCGCTCGATCCTCGACAGCCGCGGCAACCCCACCGTCGAGGTGGAGGTCACGACCGAGGACGGCATCACCGGCCGCGCGGCCGTTCCGTCGGGTGCCAGCACCGGCGAGCACGAGGCGGTCGAGCTCCGCGACGGGGGCGACGCCTGGATGGGCAAGGGCACCGCCACCGCGGTCGAGCACGTCCTCGGGCCGATCACCGACCAGCTCATCGGCCGCGACGTCACCGATCAGGCCGGCATCGACCGCCTGCTGATCGACCTGGACGGCACCCCCAACAAGGCCCGGCTCGGCGCCAACGCGATCCTGGGCGTCAGCCTGGCGACCGCCCACGCCGCCGCGGCCACCGTCGGCCTGCCGCTGTACCGCTACGTCGGAGGACCGCTCGCCCGCACCCTGCCCGTGCCGATGATGAACATCCTCAACGGCGGCGCACACGCCAGCAACAACGTCGACATCCAGGAGTTCATGGTCGCCCCCATCGGGGCCGCAACGTTCGCCGAGGCGCTCCAGGTCGGCACGGAGATCTACCACCACCTCAAGGGCGTCCTGAAGGCGCGCGGGCTGTCGGTCGCCGTGGGCGACGAGGGCGGATTCGCGCCGGACCTGCCCAGCAACCGCGCCGCGCTCGAGGTCATCGCCGAGGCGGTCGGCAAGGCGGGCTACGCCCTCGGCGACGACGTCGTGCTCGCCCTCGACGCCGCGTCCTCCGAGTTCTGCAAGGACGGGGCCTACCACCTCGCGGGCGAGGGCCGGGTCCTGTCGAGCGAGGAGATGATCGCCTTCTACGCCGAGCTCGCCGCCGACTTCCCCCTGTGGAGCCTGGAGGACGGCCTCGCCGAGGACGACTGGGCCGGCTGGAAGGCCCTCACCGACGCGCTCGGCAGCACGGTCCAGCTCGTCGGCGACGACCTGTTCGTCACCAACACCGCCTTCCTCGGCCGCGGCATCGCCGAGGGCTGCGCGAACAGCCTGCTGGTCAAGGTCAACCAGATCGGCACCCTCACCGAGACCCTCGAGGCGGTCGAGATGGCCCACCGCGCCGGGTACACCACCGTGATGAGCCACCGGTCCGGCGAGACCGAGGACGTCACCATCGCCGACCTCGCCGTCGCGTGCGGCACGGGCCAGATCAAGACCGGCGCCCCCTGCCGCAGCGATCGCGTCGCCAAGTACAACCAGCTGCTGCGCATCGAGGAGCAGCTGGGCGAAGCCGCGGTGTACGCCGGCCGGTCCGTGCTTCGCGCCTGACCCTCCACCTCCCCATCCGGGGCGATACCGGGAGCGTCCCTCCGGTCGGGAGCGCACGATGACCGAACCCGCGTCTTCCGAGCCCACCGTCTCGGTGATCGTCCCCACCTGGCGGGACTGGGTGCGGCTGGGCACCTGCCTGCGCGCGCTGGGCGAGCAGACCCTCCCCGCCACGCGGTTCGAGGTCCTCGTGGTCAACAACGACCCCGACGACCCGGTTCCCGCGGCGTTGGCCCCCGCCCCCAACGTCCGGATCCTCGTCGAGGCCACGCCTGGATCGTACGCCGCCCGCAACCACGCCCTGCGCGCTGCCCGCGGGCGCATCCTCGCGTTCACGGACGCGGACTGCGTCCCCGATCCCCAGTGGCTGGAGCGCGCGATCGCCTGGATCGACGCGGGGGACGTCCGCATCGCCGGCCACATCGAGCTGTTCTTCCAGGGCCCCCGGCTCACCCCCGCCGAGGCCTACGAGAAGGCCTTCGCCTTCCGCCAGGACCTCCACGCGTTGGAGGGACGGGCGGCCACCGCCAACCTGGTCGTGCGCGCCGAGGTGTTCGAGCGGGTCGGCCCGTTCGACACCACCCACTTCTCCGGCGGCGACTACGCATGGAACCAGCGCGCCACCGAGCTCGGCGTGCCGCTCGTGTACCGGGAGGACGTCCGGGTGCGGCACCCTGCCCGCGCGTCGATGGAGGCGCTGCTTCGCAAGGCCCGCCGGGTGGTCGGTGGGTCCTCCAAGGTGCGGGGACCGCGCACCGGAGGCCGCTACCTGGGCTTCGCCACCCGCGCCCTCCGCAACGCCCTGGGCGAGGTGGTCGCGCTGTCTCGCCGCGCCGATCTGTCCCCCCGCGAGCGGGTGGTCGCGTACACGGTCGCCAACGGCCTGCGGGTGTACCGGTTCGCCCAGGTCGTGCTGCTGGACGCCGGGGTCAAGGACGCCGACCGGGGCGTGTGAGCACCCCGCGATGCGGCTCGCGCCTCACGCGGGCTTGGTGCCGACCATGCCCAGGTTGATCCAGCCGTGGTCGTGCCCGCGCACCTCGTCGGGCGAGCGCAGCGGCGCGACCCCCTCCAGTCCCGCCTCGGCCATCCACCGGGCGAGGGCGGCGGGGGTGATGATCGCCTGGTGCCAGGACGGGTAGTCGTCCCGAAGGCCGTACAGGATCCGACCGTTCGCCCACCGCCACGGATCCCCTCGGACCTCTGCATCCTTCCACCCGTCCTGCCACTCGTCGCGGGGCACGCCGTCGTCGAGATCGACCAGCAGCTTCGCCAGCTTGTACCCGTCGGGCACCCAGATCTCGAGGCGGCCCCCCGGCGCGAGGATGCGGACCCACTCGCGGAGGGTCTCGGGGATGCCCCGCCAAGACACGTGCTCCAGGATGTGGCTGGCGTACACGATCTCGAACGTCCCGTCGTCGAACGGCAGCGGGCGGGTGGCGTCCCAGACGTAGTCCACGTTGAGCCAGCCCACCGTGTTGAGCGTCTCGAACCCCTCGATGCGTCGAGGACCCGGTCCGATCTCCAGACGGCGCGCGGTCAGGCCCTGATGGCGGAGGAGGTTGGCGCGCGTCAGCCCCAGCCGATGCACCGCGGTGAGGGTGGTCCCGAGTCCTGCGCGGACCCCTTGCTTGATCGACCGCTTGAGGTCCGCCATGCTCAACTCCTCGATCGCCGCGACGCCACCGTGCGTAACGCCGCGAACGCCTCCCTCAACGGTCCGATCCCCCACAAGGCCAGCACCAACCCGACAAAGGCCCCGAGCACCAGGGGAACGGCGACCACCAGGCGCAGGAGCCCAGGGGTCGGCAGGACGTGGACCACGCCCAACAGCCCGACCTCCAGCAACCCCATCAGGACCAGGGGACGCCCCAGGGAGGCCAGGAACCGGCGCGGCGTCAGCGGGGTGGTGGCGAGTGCCCAGTGGATGCCGACCGGGAACTGCGCCAGCTGGATGATCAGGTAGGCGGTCGCGACCCCTTCGATGCCCCACGGCAACCCAGCCGCCAGCGCGGCGACCGTCAGGGGGTTGGCGAACAACGCCCACGACCGCATCCGGTCCGGACGCCCCGTCGAGATCCACACCCAGCCAAAGGTGGTGAACGACGCGTGCAGCAGGGCGACGATCGACAGGGGCTCGAACACGGCCACCGCCGCCAGCCAGCTCTCCCCGAGCAGCATCACGACCACGTCGGCGGTCAAGTGGCGCAGGATCATCACGAACGGCACCGAGATCACGACCGTGAGGGTCATCAGGTCCAGGTAGTGCTTGGCCCAGCTCTCCCCGTCTTCCTGAAGCCGGCTCAGGCTGGTGACGGCGACCTGGGTGATCGGCACCATCACGGCCCGCAGCGGAACGAGCAGGAGGCGGTAGGCGAGCATGTACAAGCCCAGCGCGCGCTCCCCGAGCCACCACCCGATCAGCACGTCGTCGGCGTTGCGGCCGATGTAGTTGACGAGGTTGAACACCGTCAGATCCCCGCCAAAGCGGAACACCCGGCCCGCAGCCTCCCGGTCCCACACCACGCGGGGGACCCAGCCGCTGAGGATCCACGCTGCGGCCGCGTGGAGCCCGACCTGTCCCACCTGGAGCACCACCAGGGACCACGGCCCGGCCCCCTGAACCGCCGCCCCGATGGCCAGCGCCGCCGCCAGCACCGTCGACCCGGTCTCTGCGACCATGAGGCGGCGCCACGACATCCGGCGGGCGAGCGTGGCCCGGTGGGTCGCGAGCAGGGCGTGCATCAACGCGCGGGTGCTGAGCACCACCACGTAGATCGACACCGCCTCCACGCCGTAGAACCACGCGATGCCCGGCGCGCACACGATCCCGAGCCCGGTGAGGAGCACCCCAACCAGCACGTTGAACCAGAACACGGTCGAGGCCTCGTCCTCGTCGAGGGTCGCGCGCTGGATGGTGTAGGCGCTGAACGCGGTGGTGTTGAGCGCCACCAGCAAGCCCGTGAACGGCAGGGCCATCCCCACCAGGCCAAAGTCCGAAGGACCCAGCCACCGGGCGAGGACCAGGGTCGCGCCGAACTGCGCGCCGAGCTTGAGGCCTTGGCCGAGGAAGGTGACGGCGAGCCCCTTGCGGGCGGTGGACGCGACCTTGTCGGACGACGATGCGCTGGGCGTGTCGCTCATCGGGTTCCTGGACCCCGAACCCGGCGCACGGTGGCCAGCAGGTCCCGCTTGACCCGGCGCGCGATCCGACGGCCCAGCGTGGCGGGGCTCTTCCAGGCCGCGGCGCCAGGACCAACGAGGGTCTGCGTCTCCCAGCACAACACCGGCTTGCCCGCGCCCCGCGCGATCGCGACCGCCTGCCGGGGCTCGCTCTCGACGAACAGCACCCAGTCGCTGCGCCGGTACACGTCCGCCTTGAACGCCCCGTAGTCGCCCTGGGCACGCCGGGCGGCCGCGTCGGGCAGATCGAGCATCTCCAGCCGCCCGTACCGGATCCCGTGCTCCGCCAGCCACGCCTCGGTCTCGGGCCGGTAGGCGGTGAGCCGGTTGGTGACCAAGCCGCCGATCGGGTGGGACGGGGCCACCAACACCGGCGCCTCACGCACAAAGCGCCGGTAGCGCGGACCGTCGTCGTTCTGCTCGGGCGTGGGGTCGGCGCACAGCACGCCGTCGATGTCCAGGCCCATTCGGTCCAGCAGGCTTCGGTGCAGGACGTTCCATGCGAACACCCGCGGCAGGGGCACCGACTCCAGCCACACGTCGACCGCGTCTTCCAGCCCGGGAACCACGTAGGGCGCGAACGTGGTGACACGCGCCGTCACGCCCGCCTGCGCCAGCCGCGCCTGCGCCTCGCGCATCGACGTTCCCGAGGACACCGAGTCGTCCACCAGCAGCACGTGGCGGGCCTCCCGGGCGTCGACAAACGCTCGGTCTCCGCGCCGGGTGGTGCCCACCGCGAGCGTGCGCCCGGCCAGGAACCCGTCCAGGTCGGCCAAGGGGAGGTTGCGGTGCAGCGCCACCAGCGACGCCGGAATCATCCCGCTGCGCGGAATCCCCACCACGAGGTCCAGGTCGGACGGCAGGCGGTGCAGGGTGCGGGCGAGGTCGGTGGACAGCGTGGCGACGGAGCGGAAGTGCACGACCGGGCCTCAGCGAGAGCCGGCGATCGATACCGCAGGACGTGCATCCCGTCCATCCACCACGGTGCACAGACGGCCTCGATCCGGCTAGACCCGGCCGTCCCCTCGTCACGAGTCCGCCATGGCCCTGTTCCAGTCCCCGCCCAAGACCCCCGAGGAGATCGAGCGCGCCCGCCCGCTGGATCTGCCGCCCGACGCCGTCCTCGAGTACGACGAGGCCCGCTGGTATGCGGAGGTCTACCGCGGCGACGACGTCCCCCAGCTGACCGTCCGATCGGTCCTGTTGGGCGCGGTCCTCGGGTTCCTGCTCGCGTTCACCAACCTGTACATCGGGCTCAAGACCGGCTGGGGCCTCGGGGTCGCGATCACCGCGTCCATCCTCGCCTACGCGTTCTGGAACGGGCTGGAGAAGGCCGGGATCGCCAAGACCCCCCTCACCATCCTCGAGACGAACTGCATGCAGTCCACGGCCTCGAGTGCGGGGTACTCCACGGGCACCACGATGACCTCGGCGGTGGCCGCCCTGCTGATGATCACCGCCACCGAGGCCAACCCGGGCGGCGAACACCTGCACTGGATCGTTCTCGCCACCTGGACGCTGTCGCTGGCGATGCTCGGGACCGTGATCGCGATCCCGATGAAGCGCAACATGATCAACCGTGAGCGCCTGCGCTTCCCCTCGGGCGTCGCCGCCGCCGTCACCCTGCAGTCGCTGTACTCCAAGGGGAGCGAGGCCACCGACAAGGCCCGCGCCCTGCTGTTCGCCGCCCTGTTCGGCGCCGCCTTCCCCGTGGCGCTCGACATGAACCTGGTGGCCGACGCGGAGGGCGGACGGGCCCCCCTCCTGCCCGGAAGCACCCCCCTGTTCGACTGGCTGCCGGCCTCATCCACCCACGTTCGCGCCGGCGAGACCACCACCTTCGCCCCCAGCGACTGGACCGTCGTGTGGGACAACAACCCCGTGATGATCGCCGCGGGCGCCATCGTCGGTCTCCGGGTGACCGGCTGGATGACCGTGGCGGCCCTCGTGCTGGCGTTCGGGCTCGGCCCCTGGGGCTTCGATCAGGCGTGGACCAGCCCCGCGGGCGAGGTGCTGTACGCCACCAGCGCCCCCTACAAGGCGTGGCGCGAGATCGGCCTGTGGTTCGGCGTGCCGATCATGGTGTCGTCGGGCCTGATCACGTTCGCCCTCCAGTGGCGCACGATCGTCCGCGCGTTCTCCGGCCTGCTCGGCGGCGCAGGAGAGGACGTCGACCCGCGCGAGAAGGAGGCCGAGGTCCCGATGTCCTGGTTCGTCGCCGGCACCGTGGTCAGCGGCCTGTCCGCAGTCGTGCTGGGCACGCTGTACTTCGACATCCCCCCCGCGTACGGCGTGCTGGCCGTCCTGCTCACGTTTGGCCTCAGCCTCGTCGCCGCCCGCGCCACCGGCGAGTCCGACATCACGCCCACCGGCGCGATGGGCAAGCTGATGCAGCTCACCTACGGCGTGCTGATCCCCCAGTCCGCCACCGCCAACCTGATGACCGCGTCGATCACCTCGTCCGCGGCCGCCTCCAGCGCCGACCTGCTCACCGACCTCAAGTCCGGCTACCTGCTCGGCGCCAACCCCCGGCGGCAGTTCGTCGCCCAGATGATGGGCATCATCCCGGGCACGATCGCGACCGTAAGCGGGTTCTACCTGCTCGTGCCCGACGCCACCGCCCTGCTCGGCACCGCCGACCACCCGCCGGCCTTCCCGGCCCCGTCCGCCCAGGCGTGGAAGGCCGTCGCCGAGGTGTTCAAGACCGGCATCGAGAACATGCACCCGGTCCACCAGCAGATGATCGTCGCGGGCCTGATCACGGGTGCGGTGCTCGTCGCGCTCGAGACCCTGCTGCCCAAGAACAAGGCGTGGTTGCCCAGCGCCACGGGCGTGGGGTTGGGGTTCATCCTTCCCTTCCAGTACCCACTGTCCATGCTGACCGGTGCCCTGCTGGCGTGGGGTGCGGCCCGCATGAAGCCCGAGTGGGAGAAGGCGTACCTGGTCCCCATCGCGTCCGGCATCATCGCGGGCGTGTCGATCATGGGTGTGCTCGCCGCGGTGCTCAACAACGTCGTGCTGGGCGGTGGCGGCGGGCACTGATCCACGCGGGCCTCTGCTCGATGCCGGGCGCGTGGTAGCGTCCGGCCGACCGACGCCGCGGGCCCTCCCCGCGCCCACCGGTGGGGTGGGATCTCCGTCGTGTCCTCGCAACGGGGGTCACCCAGATGGGACTGTTTCTCGCGCGGCTCGTCCCGGGCGCCATGCTGGTGTTCAAGCTGGCGATGCTGGTGCATGCGCTGCAGCGACGGGTCGACGGCATCTGGATCCTGGTGATCCTGTTGGCGCCGTTCGGAGAGGTCCTCTACTTCGTCTTGGAGTTCCTCCCGAGCCAACCACGCCGTCAACCAGGGAGCCGTCCTCCACGCCGCACGCCGCAGGACATCCCGCCTCCTGAGCCCCTCTCCCCAAGCCCGAGCGCCCGCTACGACGCACGGATCGTCCGGCAGCTGGTGGAGCACGGCCAGTCCGGGGAGGCGGTCGACCTGCTCCAGGCCCGGCTCGCCGACACCCCCGACGACCGCGACGCCACCTTGCTCCTCGGCCGTGCCTTGGCGTCGATGGGCGACCACGAGGGGGCGATCGAGCAGCTCGAGCTGCTGGGCCCCAAGGTGCGCGGCGCCCGGCGCGACGTCGTCCGCAAGCACCTGGTGGACGCCCTGATCGCGGCCGACCGGCAGGCCGATGCCGCCGATCAGCTTCGCGCGCTCGCCAAGGAGTCGCCCACGCCGCTCAACCGCCTGCGGCTCGCCCAGCACCTGGCCGACCATGGGCCGCACGAGGAGGCACGGGCGGTCCTGGACACCATGCTCGCCTCCGCAGAGCACGCCGAGAAGCAAGGGTTCGCCCACCCACACACCGTCGTCTCCGAGGCCCGCGCCCTGCGTCAGCAGCTGGGCTGAGGCCCCCCAACACAGGTTGGATCCGGCACGGGCCCTGGCCGGATCCAGCGGGCCTTGGGCGCACGACCGTCTGTTCGAACCCACGTTTTTGGGGTTGAACGCGGCGCATCCGACGTCCCGGCTCGGTCTTCCCGCGCCCCCCTCGATCCGATCCCCGGATCCGGGCTAGGCTGTCGCGCTTTGTCTCGACTTGGGGTCACTCCGTGCCTTCTCTCTGCACGCCTGTCCTTGCGCGCGCGCTGTCCGCGTGGCTCGTGTTCTTCGCCTCCTGGGCCTCCGCTGCGGAGCCCACGGCCTCCACCTCGGCCGCGACGCAGATCACGATCTCGTCCGCCCTGCTCAACGGCGTGGGCAGTCCCCAAGGCGAGGAGACCACCGGTTGGTTCCGGCTGAGCACGACCGATCCCGGCGACTGCGACGACGTGTTCGGCACCCGCGTCCCCGCCACCGACGGCACCGACCTCGGCACGGGCACGGTCAACGTGCCGTACTCGATCACCGCCACCGGCTTGGTCGCGGGCACGACCTACCACTTCTGCGCCATCGTCTCGAACGCCTCCGGCACCGCCTTCGGCGACGTCCTCACCTTCACGGTCCCCGCCCCCCCGCTGGTCGACACCACGGCCCCCGATCCCCTCGGCAGCACCACCGCCACCCTCAAGGGATCCGCCAACCCCGTCGGCTCGTCCACCTCGGGCTGGTTCCGGTACGACGACGAAGACCCCGGCGCCTGCACCGACAGCTTCGGCACCCGCGCCCCGTCCTCCGGCGGCACCTCGCTGGGTGCCGGCTCCACCGAGGTCGCCTACACCCGCAGCATCAGCAACCTGCTGCCCGGCAAGACCTACTGGGCCTGCGCCATCGCCAGCAACGCGTACGGCACCACCTTCGGCGACGTGGTCGAGTTCACCACCGACGCCGTCGCCCCCACGGTGTCCACCTACTCCACCACCACGATCACCAGCACCACCGCCACCTTCCGCGGCAACGCCAACCCCGGCGGCGCCAGCACCAGCGTGTGGTTCCGGTACGCCACCACCAGCCCGGGCACCTGCAACGACACCTTCGGCACCCGCGCCCCCACCACCGGCGGCGAGGACATCGGGTCGGGCAACTCGG